>NZ_JBSGBF010000001.1:0-166402 GCF_053601115.1 Streptomyces sp. NPDC004788 | reverse complement strand
TTTTGACACCGGGTTACCCCAAAAAACCCCCCGACCGCCTGCCCCCCCCCCCGGCGGCGGGCGGCCCGGCCGCGCCCCCCGCGCCCCCGCGCCGGACGTCCGCTCCCCCGGGACGGCTCCGGCTGCCGCGATCGTTGCCGTACGACAATCATGACGACACTACCGCTCCGTGATCGACTGGAGGAGCGCGGTGCCGGGTCATCTGGCCGAAACCCCTCCCCTCCGGCCCGGGCAGAGGGCATGCGACGGCCCGGCACGCTCCTGACGGAGGTGCCGGGCTCGGTCACGCCACGGGCGCGCGCCGCGGGGCCGCCGGGGCCGCCGGGGCCGCCGGGGCCGCCGGGGCCGCCGGGGCCGCCTACCAGCGGTACCAGCGGCCCGCGCCGCCCTTCGGCCGGGCCACGAAGCCCAGCAGCCATACGACGAGCACGATGACGGCGATCCACCACAGCGCCTTGACGGCGAAGCCGGCGCCGAAGAGCAGCAGAGCGAGCAGCAGTACCAGAAGCAGGGGGACCATGCGGATCGACCTCCATGAGGACGGTGAGGGAAAGGTGAGGGGAAACGGCCGGACGGCGTACCCGCGCGCACCGGCCTCCTACGGGGCGGGAAGGGCCCGCCCGCTCAGCGGCGTTCGAAGAAGAGGGCCATCGGGCCGAGGTCGCGACGCGCGGCCAGGCGCCCGGCCCGGCGCCCCCACCCGTACGCGAGGGCGAGCACGGCCGCCGTGCCGGCTGCGGCACCGGCCGTCACGCCCCGCTGCGCACGCGCGGCGGCCCACAGGTCGCGCCCGGCGCCGCGGGCCGTGTACGCGGCCGCGCGGGCCTTCCCGGCGAACGGCGCGGGCAGGACGCGCGGTTCCCCGAGAGCGACCGGCTCGTACCGTTCGTCCACGTCGGGGTCGTCCACCCGCGTCAGGTCTGGGTGGTCCGGGACGGCGCAGAGGCGGGTCCGGGGAAAGTGGTTCCGTCCGCTGTTCTCCGAGGCAGTCATGGGCTTCGTCTCGCCGGACTCCCGCACGCTAAACCTGAAGGAGAACCTCCCTTCCGGTGGGCGCTGAGCACCGGAGGACGACGGACCTCGTCCGGCACGGAGAGGGGCGGCCCCCGCCATCCCGGGGGCCGCCCCTCAGCTTCTGTCGGCCTCAGACCGATCCGCGCCAGCCGCCCGTCTGCAGGCCGCCGCGCTCCTCGATGAACGACTTGAAGCGCTTGAGGTCGCCGGCCACCTTGCGCCTGACGAACCCGAGCTTGTCGCCCGCCTGTTCCGTCAGGCCCTCGGGGGCGAAGTCCATCTGGAGCATGACCTTCGTCCGGGTCGCGTCGAGGCGGTGGAACGTGACGACGCCCGCCTGGCGGGCCTCGCCCTCGACCGTCGTCCACGCGACGCGTTCGTCCGGGATCTGCTCGGTGATGACGGCGTCGAACTCGCGCCGCGCACCGCCGATCTCCGTGACCCAGTGGGTGAGCGTGTCCGTACGCTGCTCGATCCGTTCCACGCCGTCCATGAAGAGAGGGAACGTCTCGAACTGGGTCCACTGGTCGTACGCGGCGCGCACCGGGACCTCGACCTCGACCGACTCCTCCACCTTGGACATGGCGACACCTTTCTCTCGGACGGGAATCGTCCTCCCGTCGGGGACGTGCTGCTGAGCTTGCGCGTACCGGGGCGGACCGGCGGCCGTCAGAGGCCGCCCATGCCTCCCCCGAAGGGCCAGGACGCGCGGTAGTACTGGCCGATCTCCTCGCGGTACTGGCGGTCCGCGAGGTGCTTGTCGGAGACGAACTCGGGCGAGTCCTTCACCTGTTCCTTCGACAGGGCGAGGTACAGGGTCCGCTCCTCCAGGTCGACGCGGGTCACCGCCCGCGCCGGGACGAGCACCTCCTTGCCGAAGATCCAGACGCCCGTGTCGACGACCAGGTAGGAGTCGTCCACCTCGTCGGAGTGCTTGTCCACCTTGCCGATGTGCCCGTCGCAGGCCTCGACGCGCCACCCGGTGAGGTCGGTACCCGCCAGATGGCCGGACTCGGCACTGAAGGACCACAGATGGTCGGTCATCGCTGTCACTCCTCTGTCGCTGTGTTCGTGCAGGGCGCGGCGCCGGACGCGCGGGCCGCCTCAGAGCAGGTCACGGCGTTCGTCGTCGGTGACCGTGGGCGCCACCGGCGGGACCACCATCCGACGGCGGCGCAGCACGCTGGTGTAGACGGCGGTCCCGAGCAGGCCGACGCCCATGAGGATCAGGCCGACCAGATCGAGGTCGACCCCTTCGAGATGCCAGTCGGTCGCGAACGTGAGAATGGCGCCGACGGCGATCATGATGATGAACAGTCCCAGACCCATGGTTGGTTGCTCCTCCCCTGCGGGTTGGACAGCGTCCGCGTACCCGGGTCTCCGGGGATCATTCCGCCGTCCTCGGAGGCGTCCGGACCGGGTCCCTCCCGGACCGTGAGCGTGCCGGACCGTCGATTCGCCGTCCTGCGGGGGATGTTCATGGAGGGACGGGGCACGCGTTCAGCCACGGGCCCGCGACGCACGACCGGCGGGCGACGCACCCGGCTCCCGGCCCGTCGGCGGCGGGCCGGCCACACCCCCAGGGAGCTCCCGATGAAGGTCCGAGCAAGGCCCGCGCATCCGGACGTCATGTGGACGGCCCGTACCGTCGCCGGGCGCTACCGGCTCGACCGTCTTCTGGGCCGGGGCGGAGCGGCGGACGTGTACGAGGCGCTGGACCTACGGCTGCGGCGCCCCGTGGCGGTGAAGGTGTTCCGGCCCTCTGGCGGCCGCCGGACCGACGTCCAGTGCGGTGAGGAGGCCCGGTTGCTGGCCCGGATGCACCATCCCGGACTGGTGACCCTCTACGACACGGGCCGCGACGGGAGCCGGCCGTTCCTGGTGATGGAGCTGGTCCGGGGGACGACCCTGCGGCGGCGGATCGCCCGCGGGGTCCTCACGCCCGCCGAGACCTGCCGGACGGGGGCCGCCCTGGCCTCGGCCCTCGCCCATGTGCACGACCACGGCGTCGTCCACCGCGACGTCAAGCCGTCGAACATCCTGCTGGACCGGACGGAGATCCCACACCTCACGGACTTCGGCATCTCCCGCCGCGTCGAGCCCGCGGACGACGCCCCCGAGGGCGCGGGCACCCTCGTCGGCACCGCCTCGTACATGGCGCCCGAGCAGGCCCTCGGCCGCAGAACGGGGCCTGCGGCCGACGTGTACAGCCTCGGGCTTGTACTGCTCGAAACCCTCAAGGGCGAGGCGGAGTACGGCGGAGCGCCACTGGAGGCGGCGCTGGCGCACCTGCACCGCGCGCCGTCGCTGCCGTCCGGTCTCCCGGCGGAACTCGTCCGCCTGCTCACGGCGATGACCGACCGCTCCCCCGAGGCCCGCCCGGACGCCGCCGCCTGCGCGCGGATCCTCGCCGACCCGCGTACGGCGGGACGCGCCTCCACGCTCTCCGCCGCAGCCGGCTCCCGGGAGGCGGGAGTACACCGTTCGCAGCGGTCGCGGCGGCCCTCCGCCGCCCGGCCGGGGCGGCCCGCCTCCGGGCGGACCGTGGCCGCGACCCTCGTCACGCTCGGGCTCCCCCCGTACGGCCCGGGGTCGCGGGGAAGGTGACTGCCGCCGGTGCCGCACGGTCAGGCGGCTCCTTCCGCGCCCCGCTCAGACCCCCAACCGCCGGGCCAGAGGGCGAGCCACGAGAAGGAGCACCGCGCCCGTCGCCACAGACACGGCGCCCAGGGTCAGGAACAGACCGGCTCCTGGAGTCGACGTGCCCGCGAGCTTCATGGCGTTGCCGCCGAGGCCGGCGCCCAGGGCCGCGGAGAGCCAGAAGACGCCGACGACCTGGCTGAGGAAGGGCGCCGGGGCGATGGCCGTGGCGACGCTCATGCCCACCGGGGCGAGGGCTGCCTCGGCGGCGCCGGTGAGGAGGAAGGTGCCGATGAGCCAGAGAGGGGAGACCCGGCCGACGGAGTGGGCGTGCCAGGCGGCCAGGGACATGAGGAGCATGGAGCCGCCCATGGCGAACATGCCGAGCGCGAACTTCGCCGTGGCGCTGATGCGCGCGCCGAGGCGCACCCAGAGCCACGCGAAGAAGGGCGCGCAGAGCAGGATGGCCAGCGGGGTCGCCGACTGGAACCAGCTCGCCGGGAGGCGCAGGCCGAGGATGTCGCGGTCGGTGGCGTCCCGGGCGAACAGGTTGAGCAGGGAGCCTCCCTGGACGTGCAGGGCCCAGAAGAGGGCGGAGGCGAGGAAGAGCGCGATGTAGGCGCGCAGGCGGGTCCGTTCCGGTGCGGAGATGTCCCGGTGGCGCAGGAGGGTCCAGAAGCAGCCGACGGGTACGGCGAGGCTGAGGACCGCGACCAGGGTGAGGACGTGACGGATGGTGAAGGTGCCGGCCAGCGCGTCCGCGGTGAAGAGCGCGGCCGGTACGGCGATCGCGGCCGTGGAGAGGCGGAGGAAGCGGCGGCGTTCGGCCGGCGGGAGCGGGCGGGTGGCGGCGCGGCCGACCTCGCCGAAGGAGGCCGAGCCGCGGACGTACTGCCAGACTCCGAGCCCCATGCCGACCGCCGCGACGCCGAACCCCGCGTGCCAGTTCAGGCCCTCGCCGATGCCGCCGACGACCAGGGGCGCGATCAGGCCGCTGATCTGGATGGAGGTGTAGAAGACGGCGAAGCCGGCGTCCCGCTCGGCGGTCGCCTCGCGCGGGTAGAAGGCGCTGAGCAGCCCTGCCATGTTGGGCTTCAGCAGACCGGTGCCGACGGCGATCAGGAGCAGCCCGGCGTAGACCGTCGGCGCTGTCGGCAGTGCCATCAGCAGGTGTCCGGAGGCGATGACCACGGCGCCGTACAGGGTCGCCCGGTAGCTGCCGAAGACGCGGTCGCCGAGCCAGCCGCCGGGGAGGGAGGCGAGGAAGATCGCGGCGGTGTAGATGCCGAAGAGCATGCCGGCGTCGGAGTTCGTCAGCCCGAGGCCGCCGTTCGCCGCCGGGGCGGAGGCGAACAGGAAGAGGATGGCCAGCATTCCGTAGAAGCTGAACCGCTCCCACATGTCCGTGGCGAACAGGGTGACGAACCAGCGGGGTCTGCCCAGCAGGGTGGGCGGGGCGGTCCGGGACGGATCGACGGCGGGCCGGACGGTTGCGGACGATGTCGACGATGTCATGGCGCTCTCCGTCAGTAGCGGTAGTGGTCCGGCTTGTACGGGCCGTCGACCGGGACGCCGATGTACGCGGCCTGCTCGGGGCGGAGGGTCGTCAGCTTGACGCCGAGGGCGTCGAGGTGGAGGCGGGCGACCTTCTCGTCGAGGTGCTTGGGCAGGACGTGGACGCCGACCGGATAGGTCTCGGTCTTGGTGAACAGCTCGATCTGGGCGATCGTCTGGTTGGCGAAGGAGTTGGACATCACGAAGGACGGGTGGCCGGTCGCGTTGCCCAGGTTGAGCAGGCGGCCCTCGGAAAGGACGATGACGACCTTGCCGTCGGGGAAGGTCCAGGTGTGGACCTGCGGCTTGACCTCGTCCTTCACGATGCCGGGGATCCGTGCGAGGCCGGCCATGTCGATCTCGTTGTCGAAGTGGCCGATGTTGCCGACGATCGCCTGGTGCTTCATGCGGGCGATGTCGGACGCCATGATGATGTCCTTGTTGCCCGTGGTGGTGATGAAGATGTCGGCGGTCTCGACGACCTCCTCCAGGGTGGTGACCTGGTAGCCGTCCATCGCCGCCTGGAGCGCGCAGATCGGGTCGATCTCGGTGACGATGACCCGGGCGCCCTGGCCTCGCAGCGACTCCGCCGAGCCCTTGCCGACGTCGCCGTAACCGCACACCACGGCGGTCTTGCCGCCGATGAGGACGTCCGTCGCCCGGTTGATGCCGTCGACGAGCGAGTGGCGACAGCCGTACTTGTTGTCGAACTTCGACTTGGTGACGGCGTCGTTCACGTTGATGGCCGGGAAGAGGAGCGCGCCCTCGCGGTGCATCTCGTACAGGCGGTGGACGCCGGTGGTGGTCTCCTCCGTCACGCCGCGGATGCCGGACGCGATCGCCGACCAGTCCAGCGTGGTCCTGCCGAGCAGTTCCAGGACGATCCGGAACTCCTCGTTGTCGGCGGTCGACGGGTCCGGGACCTTGCCCGCCTTCTGGTACTCCACACCCTTGTGGACGAGGAGCGTGGCGTCGCCGCCGTCGTCGAGGATCATGTTCGGGCCGTCGGCGCCCGGCCAGGTCAGCGCCTGTTCGGTGCACCACCAGTACTCCTCCAGCGTCTCGCCCTTCCAGGCGAAGACCGGGATGCCGGCGGCGGCGATCGCGGCGGCGGCGTGGTCCTGGGTGGAGTAGATGTTGCAGGACACCCAGCGCACCTGGGCGCCGAGCGCGACCAGCGTCTCGATGAGGACGGCGGTCTGCACGGTCATGTGCAGGGACCCGGTGATGCGGGCGCCGGCCAGCGGCTGGGCGGCGGCGTACTCGCGGCGGATCGCCATGAGCCCCGGCATCTCGTGCTCGGCCAGGGTGATCTCCTTGCGGCCGAACTCCGCCAGACCGATGTCGGCGACCTTGTAGTCGGAAAACACAGCGGACTCAGACACGTGCGAGGCTCCTTGGGGCTTGGGCTTGGATCGATCTGTGGATTTCGAGGGCCGCGGTGCTCTTGTTGAGCGTGATGTAGTGCAGGCCCGGCGCACCCTCGTCGAGCAGCCGCAGACCCATCGCGGTCGCGTGCTCGACGCCGATGCGGTACGCGGCGGCGGGGTCGTCCTTCGCCGCCTCCAGGCGGTGGGCCAGGTCCTCGGGGAAGGCCGCGTCGGACAGCTCGGCGAAGCGGCGGATCTGCCGGACGTCGGTCGCGGGCATGATCTCCGGGATGACCGGGGTGTCGCAGCCGGCCGCCGCGAGCCGGTCGCGCAGCCGCAGGTAGTCCTCCGGGTCGAAGAACATCTGGGTGATGGCGTAGTCGGCGCCGGCCCGGCACTTGGCGACGAAGTGCGCGAGGTCGCTCTCGGGGCTCGCCGAGCGCGGATGGCCCTCCGGGAAGGCCGCCACGCCGATCCGGAACTCCCCCAACGAGCGTACGAGCTCGACGAGTTCGTAGGCGTAGGTGAAGCCGTCCGGGTGCGGCGTCCAGGCGCCGCGCGGGTCGCCCGGCGGGTCGCCGCGCAGCACCAGGACGTCGCGGACGCCGGCGTCCGCGTAGGCGCCGATGATCGCGCGGAGCTCGGCGACCGAGTGGCCGACGGCCGTCAGATGGGCGACGGGCCGCAGGGTGGTCTCGGTGACGATGCGCTTGGTGACGTCGATGGTGCGGTCCCGGGAGGAGCCGCCCGCGCCGTACGTCACGGAGACGAAGTCCGGCGCGAGCGCCTCCACGCGACGGATCGCGTCCCACAGCGTCTGCTCGCCCTTGTCGGTCTTCGGCGGGAAGAACTCGAACGAGAAGGTCGGATTCACAGGCGTCGGCCTCCCGCGTTGAAGTAGCTGGCCTCGGGGTGGTGGACCACGAAGGCGTCGGTCGACTGCTCGGGGTGCAGCTGGTACTCCTCCGACAGCTCCACGCCGATCCGCTCCGGCCGCAGCAGCTCGGCGATCTTCGCCCGGTCCTCCAGGTCGGGGCAGGCCGGGTAGCCGAGCGAGTAGCGGCAGCCCTGGTACTCGGTGCGCAGCATGCCCTCGATGCCGGCCGGGTCGTTCCCCGCGATGCCCCACTCCCGGCGCACCCGGCCGTGCCAGTACTCGGCCAGCGCCTCGGCCAACTGCACGGACAGGCCGTGCAGTTCGAGGTAGTCGCGGTAGGCGTCGGCGGCGAACAGCTTCGCCGTCTCCTCGCCGATCCGGGAGCCGACGGTGACGACCTGGAGGCCGATGACGTCGATCTCGCCGGACTCCTCGGAGCGGAAGAAGTCGGCCAGGCAGAGGCGGCGGCCCCGCTGCTGGCGGGGGAAGCTGAAGCGGGTCCGCTCGCCTCCGTCCTCGTCCAGGACGATCAGGTCGTCGCCCTTGGACACACAGGGGAAGTAGCCGTACACCACGGCCGCTTCGAGGAGGTGGTCCGTCTGGAGCCGGTCCAGCCAGCCGCGCAGCCGCGGCCGGCCCTCCGACTCGACGGTCTCCTTGTCCTTCAGGCCCCACTGGCCCTTGAACAGGGCGCCCTCGTCCAGCCAGCTCGCGTACTCGGCGAGCTGGATGCCCTTGACGACCCTCGTGCCGAGGAACGGCGGTTCCGGTACGACGTTGTCGGCGGCCACGTCGGAACGGCCGGCCGGCTCGGGCTCCCGCACCTCGTCGAGCAGCGGCGTCTCCCGCTTGGGCACCCGGCGCTGCTTGAGCTCCGGCAGGGCCGCGCCCGGCACGCCCCGCTTGACCGCCATGAGGGCGTCCATCAGGCGCAGGCCCTCGAAGGCGTCACGGGCGTAGCGGACCTCGCCCTGGTAGATCTCGTGCAGGTCCTGCTCGACGTACGCCCTGGTCAGGGCCGCCCCTCCGAGGATCACCGGGTACCTGGCGGCCAGGCCGCGGCCGTTCAGCTCCTCCAGGTTCTCCTTCATGATCACCGTGGACTTCACCAGCAGACCGGACATGCCGATCACGTCGGCGGCGTGCTCCTCGGCGGCCTCCAGGATCGCCGACACCGGTTGCTTGATGCCGATGTTGACCACGTTGTAGCCGTTGTTGGAGAGGATGATGTCGACGAGGTTCTTGCCGATGTCGTGGACGTCACCGCGCACAGTCGCCAGGACGATCGTGCCCTTGCCGTCGGCATCCGACTTCTCCATGTGGGGTTCGAGGTAGGCCACGGCCGTCTTCATGACCTCGGCGGACTGGAGCACGAACGGCAGCTGCATCCGGCCGGAGCCGAACAGCTCGCCGACCGTCTTCATGCCGTCGAGGAGGATCTCGTTCACGATCTCCAGGGCCGGGCGTTCGACGAGCGCCGCGTCGAGGTCGGCCTCCAGGCCGTTCTTCTCGCCGTCGATGATCCGCCGCTTCAGGCGCTCCTCCAGCGGAAGCGCGAGCAGCTCCTCCGCCTTGCCGGCCTTCAGGGACTTCGCCGTCGCGCCCTCGAAGAGTTCGAGCAGGCGCTGCAGCGGGTCGTAGCCCTCGCGGCGCCGGTCGTAGATCAGGTCGAGCGCGACCTCGACCTGCTCCGGCTCCAGGCGCGCGATCGGCAGGATCTTCGACGCGTGCACGATCGCCGAGTCCAGGCCCGCCTTCACGCACTCGTCGAGGAAGACCGAGTTCAGCACGATCCGGGCGGCCGGGTTCAGGCCGAAGGAGATGTTGGACAGGCCCAGGGTCGTCTGGACGTCCGGGTGGCGCCGCTTCAGCTCGCGGATCGCCTCGATGGTGGCGATGCCGTCCTTGCGGGACTCCTCCTGGCCCGTGCAGATGGTGAACGTGAGCGTGTCGATCAGGATGTCCGACTCCCTGATCCCCCAGTTCCCGCTCAGGTCGGCGATCAGGCGCTCGGCGATCGCGACCTTCTTCTCGACGGTACGGGCCTGCCCCTCCTCGTCGATCGTCAGCGCCATCAGCGCCGCGCCGTGCTCCCGCGCCAGGCCCGCGACCTGCGCGAACCGGGACTCGGGGCCGTCGCCGTCCTCGTAGTTGACCGAGTTGACGACCGCGCGGCCGCCCAGCTTCTCCAGGCCGGCCCGGAGCACCGCCACCTCGGTCGAGTCGAGCACGATCGGCAGCGTCGACGCCGTCGCGAAGCGCCCCGCGAGCTCCGCCATGTCGGCGACGCCGTCGCGGCCCACGTAGTCCACGCACAGGTCGAGCATGTGTGCGCCCTCGCGGATCTGGTCGCGCGCCATCTCGACGCAGTCGTCCCAGCGGCCCTCCAGCATCGCCTCGCGGAACTTCTTCGAGCCGTTGGCGTTCGTCCGCTCGCCGATCGCCAGGTACGAGGTGTCCTGGCGGAACGGCACATGGCTGTAGAGCGACGAGGCACCCGGCTCGACGACCGGCGTGCGGACCGGCACGGCCGCGCCGCGCACCCGCTCCACGATCGCGCGCAGGTGCTCGGGCGTCGTACCGCAGCAGCCGCCGACCAGCGCCGGGCCGTAGTCGCGTACGAACGCCTCCTGCGCGTCGGCCAGTTCCTCCGGCGACAGCGGATAGTGCGCGCCGTCCGAGGTCAGCACCGGCAGGCCGGCGTTCGGCATCACCGAGACCGGGATCCGGGCGTGCCGGGACAGATGGCGCAGGTGCTCCGCCATCTCCGCCGGGCCGGTGGCGCAGTTGAGGCCGATCATGTCGATGCCCAGCGGCTCCAGGGCCGTGAGCGCGGCGCCGATCTCGGAGCCGAGCAGCATGGTGCCCGTCGTCTCGACGGTCACCTGCACGATCACCGGCAGGTCGAGGCCGAGGGAGTCAAGGGCCCGGCGGGCGCCGATGACGGCCGCCTTCGTCTGGAGCAGGTCCTGCGAGGTCTCGATGAGCAGCGCGTCCGCCCCGCCGCGCAGCAGGCCCTCCGCGTTCTTCTGGAAGGCGTCGCGCAGCGGCTCGTACGTGACGTGCCCGAGGGTCGGCAGCTTCGTGCCCGGGCCCATCGAGCCGAGCACCCAGCGGGGCCGGCCGTCGACGGCCGTGTGCGCGTCGGCGGCGGAGCGGGCGATGCGCGCTCCGGCCTCCGACAGCTCGTACACGCGGTGCTCGATGCCGTACTCGGCGAGCGCCGCCAGGTTGGCGCCGAACGTGTTGGTCTCCACCGCGTCCACGCCCACCGAGAAGTAGGCGTCGTGCACGGAGGCGACGATGTCGGGACGGGTCAGGTTGAGGATCTCGTTGCAGCCCTCCAGACCCGTGAAGTCGTCCATGGTGGGGTCGGCGGCCTGGAGCATGGTGCCCATCGCCCCGTCGGCCACCACGACCCGGGTGGCGAACTCCTCGCGGAGCGAGCGCCTGGCGTGCTTCGTCACGTCAGCCCCCCTCATGTCAGGTGCCGTCATGTCAGGTGCCTCAGATGCGTCATGAGCGTGGCCGTGCAGCCCACCCCGTACGTCGTGCGGATGCGGTCCAGGAGCGTGTCCCGGTGCAGCCGGTACTCCTGCGTGCCCACGTAGTCGAGGACGGTGGCCGCGACCGCGCAGCCCAGCTGGGCCGCGCACTTCTCCGGCACGCCCCACAGCGTCCCGGCGAGGAAACCGGCCCGGAAGGCGTCACCGACGCCCGTCGGGTCGACCACGCCCGCGACCGGCACCGCCGGCACCGCGAGCGGCGCCCGGCCCTCGCCGCGGATCCGCACCCCGGCCTCGCCGTGGGTGGTGACCCACGTCCCGACGCGGCGCAGCACGTCCGCCTCGGACCAGCCGGTCTTCTCCCGCAGCAGGGCCGTCTCGTACTCGTTGGTGAACAGGAACCGTGCCCCGTCCACCAGCTCCCGCACCTGCCCGCCGTCGAGCCGCGCCAGCTGCTGCGACGGGTCGGCGGCGAAGGGGACCCCGAGCTCGCGGCAGGTGCGGGAGTGCCGCAGCATGGCCTCGGGGTCGTCCGGGGAGACCAGGACCAGCTCCAGACGCCCGGCCCGGGCGACGACGTCCCGCAGGTCGATCTCGCGGGCCTCGCTCATCGCACCGGCGTAGAACGTGGCGATCTGGTTCTGCGCCCGGTCGGTGGTACAGACGAACCGGGCGGTGTGGAGCGACTCGCTGACGCGCACCGAGTCGGTGTCCACACCGTGGTCCTTGAGCCAGATCCGGTACGGCTCGAAGTCGGCGCCGACCGCGCCCACGAGGACGGGGCGCAGGCCGAGCACACCGAGTCCGAAGGCGATGTTCGCTGCCACTCCGCCGCGCCTGACCTCCAGGTTGTCGGCGAGGAACGACAGGGAGACCTTGTCGAGCCGGTCGGCGATCAGCTGCTCGCTGAACCAGCCGGGGAAGGTCATCAGATGGTCGGTCGCGATGGATCCGGTGACAGCGATGCGCATGGATCAGACCCCCGTGACCTCTCGCGCGGCCTTCTTGAGAGCGTCGGCCCGGTCGGTCCTCTCCCAGGTGAACTCCGGCAGCTCCCGGCCGAAGTGCCCGTACGCCGCCGTGGCCGCGTAGATCGGGCGCTTCAGGTCCAGGTCGCGGATGATCGCGGCCGGCCGCAGGTCGAAGACCTGGGACACGGCCTCCTGGATCGCCTCGTCCGGGAGGGTGCCGGTGCCGAAGGTCTCGACGAAGAGACCGACCGGCTCGGCCTTGCCGATCGCGTACGCGACCTGCACCTCGCAGCGCCTGGCGAGCCCGGCCGCGACGACGTTCTTGGCGACCCAGCGCATCGCGTAGGCGGCCGAGCGGTCCACCTTCGACGGGTCCTTGCCGGAGAAGGCGCCACCGCCGTGCCGGGCCATGCCGCCGTACGTGTCGATGATGATCTTCCGGCCGGTGAGGCCGGCGTCGCCCATCGGGCCGCCGATCTCGAAGCGGCCGGTCGGGTTGACCAGGAGCCGGTAGCCGTCGGACTCCAGGGTCACACCCTCCTCGACGAGCTCCTTGAGGACGTGCTCGACGACGTACTCGCGCACGTCCGGGGTCAGCAGGCCCTCGACGGAGATGTCGGCGGCGTGCTGCGAGGAGACGACCACCGTGTCGAGGCGGACCGGCCGGTCGCCGTCGTACTCGATGGTGACCTGGGTCTTGCCGTCGGGCCGCAGGTACGGGACGGTCCCGTTCTTGCGGACCTCCGTCAGCCGGCGCGACAGGCGGTGCGCGAGCGCGATCGGCAGCGGCATCAGCTCGGCCGTGTCGTCACAGGCGTAGCCGAACATCAGGCCCTGGTCGCCGGCGCCCTGCGCCGCCAGCTCGTCCTCCACGCCCTCGACGCGGGCCTCGTGCGCGGTGTCGACGCCCTGCGCGATGTCCGGCGACTGGGCGCCGATGGACACCGACACGCCGCAGGAGGCGCCGTCGAAGCCCTTCGCGGAGGAGTCGTAGCCGATGTCGAGCACGGCGTCGCGCACCAGCTGGGCTATCGGCGCGTACGCGGAGGTGGTGACCTCGCCGGCGATGTGCACCTGACCGGTGGTGATCAGGGTCTCGACGGCGACGCGGGAGTGCGGGTCCTGGGCGAGCAGGGCGTCCAGGACGGTGTCGCTGATCCGGTCGGCGATCTTGTCGGGATGGCCCTCGGTCACCGACTCCGAGGTGAACAGGCGGCGGCTCATGCCTGGACCTCCACCTTGTCGTTCGCGAAGAAGTGCTGCTCGATGGCGCCGAGCGTCCGGATGGAGTCGACCTCCAGGGTCTCCATCTGGATCGAGGTGCCGCTCTCCTGCTCCAGCAGGAAGACGAACTCGACGAAGGACAGCGAGTCGATGAGGCGGTTCTCGATCAGGTCGAGGTCGGCGGCGATGTCGTCGCGCTCGGGGTGACGCTCGAGGATCCAGTTCTTCACCGTCTGCAGGCCGTCGGCCATGATGCTTCTCCTTTGGAGGCTGCTAGATGCTGCTGCTTGCGGAAGGGGTGGGGGCGGGGTGGGCGATGATCGGCGCGGCGACCGCGACCGCGTAGTCCACGTCGTGGCTGATGGACACGGTGATCTCGGAGATGCCGGACTCCTGGGCCATCTCCGCGGCGGGACCGCGCAGCTCCACGAGCGGCCAGCCGCCCTCGGAGCGCCGTACGACGATGTCCGGCCAGGGCAGGAACCTGCCCCTGACCCGTAAGGTCTTGAACGCCGCTTCCTTGGCCGCGATCCGGCCGCACAGGCTCAGCACGTCGAGCCCGCTGGCGGTGCGGCAGTCGTCGAGTTCGCCGGGGGTGAGCATCCGCTCGAAGAACTTCTCGCCGTACTGCGCGAGGAGCCTCCGCACGCGGTTGACGGACACGATGTCCATGCCGAGGTTCGCCCAGCCCAGGCCGCCCGCCGGCGGGGCGACGGGACGGGCCGGCACGTCAGATCACCGGCCCGGCCGCGAGACTCGCATCGGCGCGCATGCGGGCGTTCGCGTCGAGGACCGCCTCGGTGGCGGTCTCCCAGCTGCCGTGACGGCGGGTGAGCGCCGACAGCCAGCGCTCCAGGCCGAAGGCGACACAGCTGGTGAAGGCCGGTCCGCCGGTCGACTCCAGGGTGATGTCGCAGCGGTCGCCGAAGAAGTTCCGGTGCGTGTTGACCGAGGCGATCGCCAGGTCCTCGTACAGGAACTCGTGCTTCACCGGCGTGAGCCGCTGGAGCAGCGCCTTCGAGCCGCCCTTGTCGAAGAACGGGTCGCAGGCGGCCTCCTTGCGCAGCGGCAGGTCGAGTGCCGCGGCGAAGGCGTGGATGCGGGCGGTGAAGTCCGCGAGGTGGTTCTCGGCGTGGCTCTGCGCGCCGATGGCCACGATCTCCCGCATGCGGAAGCCGAGCTGGCGCCGCATGCCCTCGTAGTGCGTCTCCTTGCGGAAGCACCAGGAGCAGATGGTCACCAGGTGGTCGTCGGCGACCTGGGTGCCCTGGTGGGTCAGGTAGACGGCGTAGCAGGACGCCGACGGCAGGCCGAGCTCGGCCGGCTGGAGCGCCTCGGTCGGGAAGCGGCCGGTGTCGGTGGAGAAGGGCGCGGTCGCGCGTCGGTCGAGGTCGAGCGGGGCGGCGACGACGGCCTGGTGGGGGAAGTTGTCGTAGTAGTCGAGCCGGGCCAGGTCGGCGGCCGGGAGCAGCGGGGGCATCGTCATGGCGCGGGCGCCCGCGTTCACCCCCCAGCCCTCGAAGGTGTCGTCGAGGAGCCGCAGCAGGCGGGTCCCCTCCGGGCCGAGCGTGGGCAGGCCCCTGGTCGCCCCGGTCGTCCCGGTGCTCGCCCCGACGGTCGCGTTCGCGGGGGTTGTCACGGTCATGGTCGGTTCACCTCTCAGGGTGGGTTCGCGCGCTCAGGACCGGATCTCAGAGGACGGGGAGGCTGTCGTCGGAGAAGATCCCGGTCTTCAGGAAGAAGGAGAGCGGCTTGCGGATCGCCTTGCGCTCGTGGGCGCGGCGGCGCTCGTCGGCGATCAGCGAGTTGCGCAGCGCGAGCGGGTCGGCGATGCCGGCGTCCTTGTAGACGTGCGGGTTGTAGAGCGAGTTGATGCTGTAGACGACGTAGCGCTTGAGGTACGCCTCGACCTCGCGGACCCGCTCGGCGGGGACGGCCTCGCACATGCGCTGGAAGAGCAGCGAGACCAGCTCGCGGCCGAAGGCGATGTGCCGGGACTCGTCCTGGTGGTGGATGCGGTTGACCTCGCGGATGGTGTGGCAGAGGTCGGCGTCCTTGGCCATCCGGGAGTTGTAGTGGTCGACCAGCTCCTCGAAGAACAGGATGCGGGTGAAGACCAGGAAGTTCTCGACCTCGGGCTCCCAGGCGGCGTCGGCGCGCATGCCGGTGGAGCCGTAGATCTTGTGGCCGTAGCGCCGGCAGAACTCGGAGAAGAACCACATGTGTTCGTTCTCCTCGCCGATGAAGTGGTGGAAGAAGTCCGAGGGGACCTCGAAGCCGGGCATGTGGATGCGGCCGACGACCTCGATGAGGAGCTCGCGGATGCCGTGCACATTGAGGCTGTAGAAGTTGATCGACTCCCACTTCGACAGGCGCTGAAGCGTTTCCTCACCGAGGGTGTCGACGTGCTCGGTGCCGTGGACGGTGAGCAGCTCCGGCGTCATCCAGTACCGGTTCTCCTCCAGGGTCTCGGGCCACTGGAAGGTCTGGTACGGGTTGTAGTAGTCCTCGACGGAGCGCTCGCTGAGGCGCTCCAGGACCTCCATGAACCGGTCGGTGACGGGCAGGGCGGCGGTGGCCATGGGTGATTCCTTCGCTGTGGGTTACGGCCGGACTTCGTAGACCGCGTTGACCGGGGTCTCGGTGGCGCGCCGCCAGCGGGTGAAACCGGCCTCCTCGGCGATGGCGCGGAACGCCTTCTCGCCGGAGTGGTTGCCGAGGGCGTGCGGGCCGCGCTGGGCGACCGCGACCGGCAGGCACATCACGGCGGACAGGGCCATGAACATGCGGGCGGCGGGGGTCTGGGTGTCGATGTCGGCGGGCGAGACGTTCGACTCGACGAGCATCCAGGTGCCGTCCGCGTCGAGCGACTTGTGCACGTGCTGCGCGGCGGCGACCGGGTCGCCCATGTCGTGCAGGGCGTTGAAGAAGCAGACCAGGTCGTAGCCGGAGCCCGGGTAGTCGTCGGCCGAGGCGACCTCGAAGACGACGCGGTCGGACAGGCCGGCCTCCTCGGCGAGCTGGCGCGCGATGGAGATGGCCTCTTCGGAGTAGTCGAAGCCGTGGACGGTGGCGTTGGGGAACGCCTTCGCGATCAGCAGCGTGGTGTGGCCGACGCCGCAGCCGACGTCCGCGACGGTGCCGCCGCCGTTCAGCTTGTCGGTGACCTGCTCCAGGGCCGGCAGCCAGTCCGGGACGAGCTTGTGCTCGTACGTCGGCTGGAAGAAGGAGCCCATGCCGGTGTCGAGCGCCGCGTCGTGCTCGGCCCAGCCGACGCCGTCGCCGCTCCGGTACGCCTCGACGAGCAGGTCCTCGGTGGCGTACAGCGCCTTGAGGGCGGTGAAGAAGCCGGCCGCGAAGGTGACCGCGGTCGGGTCGGCGAGCACCTCGACGTGGTCGGCGGGCAGGGTGTACGTGAGGGAGCTCGGGTGCCGCTCCACGTACCCGGCGGAGAGCTGGGCGTGCAGCCACTCCTCGATGTACCGCTCGTTGGTGCCGGTCTTCTCGGCGAGCTGGCCGGCGGTGAGGGCGCCGTGCTCGGCCAGGGCCTTGTAGAGGCCGAGGCGCTCGCCGAGGGCGACGGTCAGACCGCGCACGGCCGCGCCGGCGTCGGTGATGACCTTCTGGTGGAAGTCGTGGGCGCTCACGCGGCCACCTCCTGCTGGCTGGTCGGAACGTCGCACGTGAAGAGGAAGGAGCGGGGGACGCGCGGGACGGAGCGCGCCGGGACCGGGTACGGCCAGCGGTCGAAGTGGGCGCCGGGCTCGCCGGGCTGCTTGACCTCGCGCACCTCCCAGCCGCAGTCGGCGAGCAGCGCCTCGGGCTCCTCGGTGCCGAAGAGCCACGGGTTGCCGTCCTCCTCCAGCGCCTTCATGAAGGAGCGGGCGAGCGGGTTCTCCAGGGCGGCCTTGGAGATGACGTCGCCGAGCAGCACGGAGCCGGGCGCCGCGTGCGCGGCGAGCAGCGAGATCAGGGTCCGGACGGCCTGCTCGGGCAGGAAGAACAGCAGGCCCTCGACGACCCACAGGACGGGCTCGTCGCTCTTCCAGCCCGCCTCCTTGAGCGGGCCGGTCCAGTCCTGCGTCAGGTCGACCGGGACGGTGATCCGGGTGCGGCCGGCGGGCGCGGGCTCCTGGGCGAGCATCTCGGCCTTGGCCTCCAGGAGGGCCGGGCGGTCGAGCTCGTAGACGGTGACGCCGTCGGGCCAGGGCAGCCGGAAGAAGCGGGTGTCCATGCCGGCGGCGAGGAAGACGACCTGGCGGATGCCGCGCTCCTCCACCGCCTTGACGATGGCGCGGTCCAGGTAGGTGGTGCGGATGGCGAGGAACGGCACGGTGCCGCCCCCGGCGTAGCGCTCGAGCAGTTCGAAGCCGATCTGGTCGGCGACGGTGCGCGCGTAGGGATCGGCGAACAGCCGGTCCTCGCGCTCGGTCTCCAGGGCGCGCGCGGCGGCGGTCCACTGGGCGGTGCGGGATACGGCCTCCACAGGAGGTCCCCCTTCGGTGAGTGGTGGAAAGGTTTCGGACGGCCGTGCTCAGAGGTGTGCCGGCTCAGGCACTCATGGCCACTGCGGGTTCGTTCTCCACGGCGCCGGCCTCGGCGCTGGTGGGGGCGCTCCGCTGGGCGGAGCGGCAGCATCCGGACGGGTCCGCGGCCGCGGGCATCGACGACGGACGACCGGCCTCGGACCCGGCGGGACGGCGCCGGAAGATGCTGTGCAGGATCATGCTGAACACGGCCGTCCCGTCGGCGGCCACCAGCGTGCACCGCGGCTTGACGGTGCCGGTGGTGGGGTTGAACGGCGACGGCGTGACGCCGAGGATCTCCACGCGCGCGGTGAGGACGTCGCCCGGGCGCACGGGTCGCAGATAGCGGACCTCGTCGATGCCGGGCGAGCCCATGCAGGCGCTGTAGGCGAGCAGTCCGTCGACGTAGCGGCGCATGAACATCGACTGGGTGTGGAAGCCGCTGGCGATCAGCCCGCCGAACTGGGAGTCCTTGGCGAGCTCGGGGTCCGTGTGGAAGGGCTGCGGATCGAAGCGCTTGCCGAACTCCAGCACCTCCTCCGCCGTGACGGTGACGGTGCCCAGCTGGTGGACGTCGCCGGGCCGGAAGTCCTCGAAGTAGCGCATCTCGCGCCCCCCTTGACCTAGGAGTGGTCGTTCCCTGGCATCACCCAATCTACGAATCAGTCATTTATTTTGTCAACCCAAAAGAAGCGCGGGAGGGCCGCTTTTTCCGGCTCGAACTCCCGCTAGCCGTGGGCCTGTTCGAGCCCGAGATCGAGGACGCGCTCGATGTCGGCCCAGAGGTCCTCGACCGACTCGATCCCGACCGACATCCGCACCAGCCCCGGCGCGATGCCGGCCGCCGCGAGGGCCTCGGCGCCGAGCTCGCGGTGGGAGGTGGAGGCGGGGTGGGTGACCAGCGATTCCACGCCACCCAGCGACAGCGCGAGCCGCGCGACCCGCACGCCCTCGATGAACGCCCGGCCCGCCTCGCGCCCGCCCGCGAGCTCGAAGGAGAGCAGCCCGCCGCCGCCCGAGAGCACCTTGCGGGCGGTGTCGTACGAGGGGTGGCCGGCCAGCCACGGGTAGTGGACCTTCGCCACGTCCTCCCGGGCGGCGAGCCGCTCGGCGAGGACGGCCGCGTTGGCGCAGTGCTCGCGCATCCGCAGCGGCAGCGTCGGTATCCCGCGCAGGGTCAGCCAGGCGGCGAACGGGTCGGCGCAGGCGCCGAGTTCGACCGTACGGGGCCAGACGGCCCGGCGCAGGGCGTCGTCGGCGAAGACGGCGGCGCCGCCGAGCACGTCGGAGTGGCCGGAGAGGTACTTCGTGGTGGAGTGCACGACGACGTCGGCGCCGAGTTCGAGCGGACGGCACAGGACGGGCGAGGCGAGCGAGTTGTCGACGACGCTGGTCACGCCGGTCCGGCGGGCCGCGGCGAGCAGTCCGGGCAGGTCGGCGACCTGGCCGGTGGGGTTGGCGACGGTCTCCAGGACGAGGAGCCGGGTGGCCGGATGCTGCGCGGCCCGCTCGAACTCGGCCGGGTCGTCGCCGGAGACGTACGTGACGTGGATGCCGTACCGCGCGGCCAGGTCCGACAGCACGCTGAAGGTCCCGCCGTACAGGCACCTCTGCGCCACCACCCGGTCGCCGGGCTTGAGCAGCGCGAGCAGCACCCCGCTGATGGCCCCCATTCCGGACGCGAACGCGATGGCGCCGGCGCCGCCTTCGAGCCCGGCGAGGGTCTGCTCCAGCGCGCGTACGGTCGGGTTGCCGCGCCGGCTGTAGACGTACCGCCCGTCGGGTCCGGCCATGGCCTCGGCGAGCTCGTCGGCGGAGGAGAAGGCGAAGGCGGAGGCCTGGACGAGGGGGACGGAGAGCGGCCAACTGCCGTCGGGGAGGGGAGGATTGGAGACGTGCACGGCGCGGGTGAAAAGGTCCATGAATTCTTTCCTTCCGGAACTCGGCGAATTCGGGGAACGGCCGGGGAATGAGAAAAAAGGGGCCGACCGACGTCCAGGGGAGGAACGTCGGGCGGCCCCTGCGGGGTGCGGCTCAGGCGGCGACCTTGTCGCCCTGCTGCTGCGGGGCGGAGTCGGCGGCGCCGGCGGCGAGCGCCTTGTCGCTCTTCATCACCAGGAGGGTGATGACACCGCCGACGGCGGCGATGATCGCGGCGCCGACGAAGGCGGCCGAGAAGCCGTCGGTCAGCTTCGGCAGGTTGCCGAGCTGGTCGGCGCCCTGCGACATGGCGACCGCGGTGAGGGCGGCGAGGCCGAGCGCGGAGCCGACGTTGTAGGTGGTGTTGACGATGCCGGAGGCGAGACCGGCCTGCTCCTGCGGGGCGCCGGACATCGCGGCGATCATGGTCGGGATGTAGGCGAGGGACATGCCGAGCGCGGCGACCAGCGAGGCGGGCAGGACGTCGACAAGGAAGGTGCCGGTGGGCTCGACGGCGGCCAGCCAGAGCAGGCCGGCGGCGAGGACGAGCAGACCGATGCCGATGAGCGGCTTGGCGCCGACCTTGGCCATGAGGCGGGCGGTGATGGCCGTCATGAAGATCATGAGGAGCACGGTCATCGGGAGCAGCGCGGCGCCGGACTCGAAGGCGCCGTAGTGGAGGACCTGCTGGAGGTACAGGTTGAGGAAGTACCACATCGGGATCCAGGCGGCGCCGAGCAGCGTCATCGCCAGGTTGGCCGAGCCGAGGCGCGGGACCCGCCACACGCTGAGCGGCATGAGCGGCTCGCGGATCGCCTTCTGGATCACGAAGAAGAGACCGATGAGGACGACGGCACCGATGAGTTCGAGCACGGTGGCGGTGGCGCCCCAGCCGACCTCGGGGGCGCGGACGACGGCGAAGACACCGAGGGCGAGGCCGGCGGTCACGGCGACGGCGCCGAGGACGTCGACGGAGCCGCGGCGGGACTCGACGTTCGGGAGGAGCTTGGTCGCGGCGAGGGTCGCGAGACCGATCGGGACGTAGATGACGAAGCACAGCTGCCACCACGCCCACTCGGTGAACACACCGCCGAGGAACACGCCCGCGGTACCGCCGGCCGGGGCCGCGGCGCCGTAGAGGGCCATCGCCTTGCCGAGCTCGCGCGGGTCGTGCATGAAGAGCATCATCAGCAGCGTCATGGCGGAGGGCGCGATGAGCGCACCGCCGACACCCTGCACGGCGCGGCCGACGATCTCGACCCAGGCGCTCTGCGCGGCGGCGGCGACGATCGATCCCGCGATCATGATCGCCCAGCCGGAGACGAAGATCTTGCGGGCCCCGACGAGGTCGGAGAGCCGGCCGCCGAGGAGCAGCAGACCGCCGAAGACGATCACGTAGGCGTTGAAGATCCACTGGAGCTCGCTCTGCGAGAAGCCCAGGGCCTTCTGCATCTCGGGGAGCGCGACCCCAATGATGGAGGTGTCCATGATGACCATGAACTGAGCGGCGGCGAGCACGGCGAGTGCCCACCAGCGCCGGGGGTTGACGGTTGACATCTGCCCTGCCCTTCGACCGCGGTGACATACCCCTGGGGGGTACCTGCGTGGAGCACCGTAGCATACCCATGGGGGGTATGTAAGGGCGAGATGAAGGCGCGCTTCCGTGGACGTCGTACGGGGTCGGAGCCGGCCCGGAGCGGCAGAATGCGCCCATGACCCCTGAGCCGACGACCGAGCTGACCGCGCCACAGGAACAGGAACTCCTGGCTCGCTGGACCTCGACCCTGCTGGCGGCCCGGTCGGGCCGCGAGGGCCCGGACCCCCTCCCGTACGGCCGGAACCTGCTGTCCCGCTGGACCGAGCCACAGCGCCGCTACCACACCGTCGAGCACCTGCGCGCGGTCCTCGACCGCATCGACGAACTGGCCGACCAGGGCGGCGAGGGAGGGGAGTTGGAACTCGTCCGGCTCGCCGCCTGGTTCCACGACGCGGTCTACCGCCCCGACCGCTCCGAGAACGAGGAACGCTCCGCCGCCCTGGCCGAGAAGGCCCTCACCGAGGCCGGCCTCACCCCCCACGAGGTCACCGAGGTCGCCCGCCTCGTCCGCCTCACCACCACCCACGACCCGGCCCCCGGCGACCTCAACGGCGAGACCCTCTGCGACGCGGACCTCGCCATCCTGGCCGCCGCACCCGATACCTACAGGGGGTATACGTCAGCGGTCCGCGAGGAGTACGCCTTCGTCCCGGACGACGCCTTCCGCGAGGGCCGGGCCGCGGTGCTCCGCCAACTACTCGCCCTGCCACGGCTGTTCCGCACGCCGTACGGGGCGGCGGTGTGGGAGGAGCGGGCGCGGACGAACATGGAACGGGAGCTGGGGGAACTGGAGAGCTGACGGGGCCGGGGGCGTAGGGCCACATGACGGACGCACCCTTGGTCGTCGCCGAGGTGCACCAGAACTCCGGCCCCGGATGGAACGTGTACGCGTGCCCGGAGTGCGCGCCGCGCTTCCCGCCGTTGCCCGGCGTGCTCGACCTGTTCCGAGGCGGCGGCCACACGTCGTAGTGCGGGAACACGGCGCGCCAAGGGTCCGGACCCTTGGCGCGCCGTCACCGCCGCTACTGCCCCACGCGCCCGTCCACGCACTCCCGCAGCAGGTCCGCGTGGCCGCAGTGGCGGGCGTACTCGTCGATGCGGTGGACGTGGAGCTCGCGGATTGCGACGCCGTCCTTGCCGACCCGCTCGCCCAGGTCGGGGAAGGCGGCCAGGGCGGCGTCGGTCTCAGCCTGTTCGCGTTCCAGGTCGCGGAACGCGGCCTCGACCACGGCCGGGTCGGCCACGGCGCCGTCGAAGTCGGCGTCGCGCGCGCCGTACAGCTTCGGCGGCCGCTCGCCGTCGGCGCTGATCCAGCCGCGCCAGCCGCGCTCGACCTCGGCGAGGTGGCGTACGAGGCCGAGCAGCGACATCGTCGACGGCGGCACGGAACGGCGGGCGAGCTGCTCCGCGTCGAGGCCCTCGCACTTCATGCGCAGGGTCAGGCGGTAGTTCGTCAGACAGTCGAGCAGCGTGCCGAGCTCGCCGTCCGGGCTGGGGCCGTCACTGTTGCGCGGGTCGTCGTCGGGGTCCGCCCACATGTCGGGGTAGACGGTCGCCTGGGTCCAGCGGGTGGTGTCGTCGGTCGTCATGGGTCGCATGCTCGCGCCAACACCCGCCGCCCGCCACCCAATTGCCGTCAGCGCACGTCGACGTAGTCGCCGGTGGCGCTGACCCACTGGACGTTGCTCGGCGCCGCGTAACGCCAGCGCCAGAAGCCGTCGGCGGAGGCCGTCACGGTGGTGCGGACGTCGCCGGTGGAGCTCGTCCGCACGGTCTTCACCGTGGCGTACGTGCTGGTGCCCGCCTTGCGGAACTGCAGCTGGAGCGCCTGGTCGCCCCATCCGGCGTACCGGTCGGTGTTCCAGGAGGCCACGGTCAGCCGGCCGGTGACGGTGATGGGCGCGCCCTTGCGTACGGGCTCGGGCGAGGCGTCCACGGTCAGGGCGGCGGCGCGGCGGACGGAGACGGAGGGGTAGTACCCGCTGACGAGGTCGTCCCTCGACTCGAGTTGCGCGTAGACCCGCCAGCCGCCGCCGGCGACGGCGTTGTTCACGACGTCCTGGCGCGGGTCGAGGGTGTACGTCACGGAGCAGTTCCGCACCGCCCCCGTACCCGTGCAGGTGGCGGGCTTGGAGACCTGGAAGTCGACGTTGCCGCGCGTCACGTGCTCGAAGTCCAGGTAGAGCGCCTTCAGCGCGGTGTCCTCGCTGATGGTGGCGGTGATGGTCACCGCCTTCGGCGACGTGCCGACGACGATGTCCTTGCCGCCGTTCACGACGACCTTGGTGATCTGTGCGTTGCCGGTCGCCGCTTCGGCGGACGACACGGGCAGCGCGGCGGCGCAGGCCAGGGCCGCGGTGAGCACGGTGCGAGTGAGTGCGGTGCGGGTACGTGCGCGCAGGCGCAAAGGGGTCCCCCCTCGGGACGGTCTTACGGAGAAGACGGAGAAGACGAAGCAGACGAAGCAGACGGGATCCGGCCCCCCTGGGCGGATCCCGTGAGGTGCGAGGAGTTTACGACCGTAGGAGCCGTCCCGGATCGCGAGATGTTCGCCGTGGGAGGAATGACAGGCACAAACCGCAGGTTGCCCGTGTCATGCCGACTTCGCCGCCGACCACCCCGTCTCCCGCCCCCTCCCCCACCCCCACCCGTATGCCGCTGGCCGTCTACATCCTCGGCCTCTCCGTCTTCGCGCTCGGCACGAGCGAGTTCATGCTGTCCGGGCTGTTGCCGCCCATCGCGGAGGACATGAACGTCTCCATCCCCCGCGCCGGACTGCTCATCTCCGCCTTCGCCATCGGCATGGTCGTCGGCGCCCCGCTGCTCGCCGCCGCGACCCTGCGGCTGCCGCGCAAGACCACCCTGGTCGCGCTGATCAGCGTCTTCGGCCTGGGGCAGGTCGCGGGCGCGCTCGCGCCGAACTACGCCGTGCTGTTCGCGTCCCGCGTGGTGAGCGCCCTGGCGTGCGCCGGGTTCTGGGCGGTCGGGGCCGCCGTCGCGATCGCGATGGTGCCGGTCGGGGCACGGGCGCGGGCCATGGCCGTGATGATCGGCGGCCTGTCGATAGCCAACGTCCTCGGCGTGCCGGCCGGTGCCTTCCTCGGCGAGCACCTCGGCTGGCGCTCCGCGTTCTGGGCCGTCGCCGCCGCCTCGGCGATCGCGCTCGTCGGCGTACTCACCCGGATCCCGCACATCCCCCTGCCCGAGCGGCGCCCCCGCCTCAAGGGCGAGCTGGTCATCTACCGCGACCGGCAGGTGCTGCTGTCCGTCCTGACCACCGCGCTCGCCGCGGGCGGCGTCTTCTGCGCCTTCTCCTACCTCGCGCCGCTGCTCACCGACGTCGCCGGCCTCGACGCGGGCTGGGTCTCCGGCGTGCTCGCGCTCTTCGGCATCGGCGCGCTGATCGGTACGTACATCGGCGGCCGGGTCGCCGACGCCCACCTCTTCGGCGTCCTCCTCAGCGGCATCACCGCCTCCACCGTCATCCTGGTGGCGCTCGCCCTGCTGGCCTCCAGCCCCGTCGCCACGGTCGTACTGACCTTCCTGCTCGGCGTCTCGGCCTTCTACACGGCCCCCGCCCTCAACGCCCGCATGTTCAACGTCGCCGGCGCCGCCCCCACCCTCGCCGGCGCCACCACCACCGCCGCCTTCAACCTCGGCAACACCGGCGGCCCCTGGCTCGGCGGCACCGTCATCGACGCGGACCTCGGCTACGCCTCCCCGGCATGGGCGGGCGCGGCGATGACCCTGCTCGGCCTGGCGGCGGTCACGGTGTCGCTGCGGCTGACGAAGTCCCGCTCGCGGGTGGTGGCGCGGAGCGCGCGTGACACCGAGGCGAACGCCCCGCAAGCGTCGCGCCGCTGAGCCGGAGACGTATGCGGACGACCCGCTGAGCCGGAGACGTATGCGGACGACGCGGCCGCCGCCGCCAAGGATGCCGCCGCCGACGCCCTATGCCTCTTGCGCCGGCCGGCCCTTCGGCCGGCGCAGGCCCGCCTCCGTGAGGCGGCGCAGCAGTTCCTTCGAGCCGACCTCGACCGCGCCCGCCGCCACGGCGGAGGCGTAGTGGTCGGACGGGACGTCGTAGTGGTCGCGCTCGAAGGCGCGGGGCGGGCAGCCGATGGCGGCCGCGAAGGCGTGGAGCTCGTCGAAGGAGACGTCGCTGACCAGGTGCGACCACATGCGGCCGTGGCCCGGCCAGGTCGGCGGGTCGATGTAGAGGGTCACGGCCGGGCTCCCGTTCGGTCGGGCCTCGGCCTCGCGGTCCCCGTCCCGTCGGGCCCCGGCCTCGCGGTCCCCGTCCCGTCGGGCCCCGGCCTCGCGGTCCCCGTCGTCCCGTACGCCCGGGTCACGTCAGACCGCCCACCGGGGCGACCACCACTCCCTGTTTGCCGCACACCCAGTGCGGGTCGGGGCCCATCTCCGGTTCGACGTCGAGGGCGTGCGGGTCGCCCGAGGAGCAGACCGGGCAGAGGGGCCAGCGGCCGTACCGTTCGAGCAGGGCGTCCTGGACGTCCTGGGCGATCAGGCCGGCGACGAAGGCCCGCCCTTCGGGCCACTGCTCGACCCACCAGCGGCGGTGCGCGACGGCGTCCTCCACCATCGAGACGACCTCGGCCATGGCGACCTCGCGGGCCACCAGGTCGGCGAGGACCAGGGCGCGGGCGGCATGAAGGGACTGCTCCACGGGGTCGATGTCGTCCATGCTCATATTGTCGCCCTTCTTGACGCCCTCTCCGGCCGAAAATATCTTTCAATTGTGACCCATGACGTGAAGGAAAGTTTCATCGGCGCGGCCACCGGGGCCCCCGGGCCCGGGACCGCCGCGGCCCCGCCCGCGCCCGCCGCCCTCGCGGCCAAGGTGCGGACCCTCGCCCCCTCCATGACCCGCTCCATGCAGCGGGTCGCCGAGGCCGTCGCCGGCGACCCGGCCGGCTGCGCCGCGCTCACGGTCACCGGCCTCGCCGAGCTCACCGGCACCAGCGAGGCGACCGTCGTGCGCACCGCCCGCCTCCTCGGCTACCCCGGCTACCGCGACCTGCGGCTCGCCCTCGCCGGCCTCGCCGCCCAGCAGCAGTCCGGCCGGGCGCCCTCCGTCACCGCCGACATCGCCGTCGACGACCCCGTCGCCGACGTCGTCGCCAAGCTCGCGTACGACGAGCAGCAGACCCTCGCCGACACCGCCGCCGGACTCGACACCGTGCAGCTCGGCGCCGCCGTCGCCGCCCTCGCCACCGCCCGCCGCGTCGACATCTACGGCGTCGGCGCCTCCGGCCTGGTCGCCCAGGACCTCGGCCAGAAGCTGCTCCGCATCGGCCTGATCGCGCACGCCCACAGCGACCCGCACCTCGCCGTCACCAACGCCGTGCAGCTCCGCTCCGGCGACGTCGCCATCGCCATCACCCACTCCGGCTCGACCGGCGACGTCATAGAACCGCTGCGCGTGGCCTTCGACCACGGCGCCACCACCGTCGCCATCACGGGCCGCCCGGACGGACCGGTGACGCAGTACGCCGACCACGTGCTGACCACCTCCACCGCCCGCGAGAGCGAGCTGCGCCCGGCCGCCATGTCGTCCCGGACCAGCCAACTCCTGGTCGTGGACTGCCTGTTCACCTGCGTCACGCAGCGAACGTACGAGACGGCGGCCCCGGCCCTCGCGGCCTCGTACGAGGCCCTGGCCCACCGCCACGCCCCTCGCAGCCGCTGACCCGCGCGCCCCTCGTCCCACCGCTGACCGTTCGCCTCCGAACGCCGAACGCACGCCTCGGACCGCCGACCGCCGACCGACGACCACTCGCCTCCGACCGCCGAACGCTCGTCTCCGACCGCCGACCGCCGAAAAGAGCCACCCGTGTCCGCCACGTACTCCGAACTGCGCGCCCAGCTCGCCACCCTCACCACCGAGGCGTACCGGCCCGAGCTCGCCGAGATCGACCGGCTGCCCACCGCCGAGATCGCCGCGCTCATGAACCAGGAGGACCAGACCGTCCCCGCCGCCGTGGCCGAGCAGCTCCCGGCCATCGCCGCCGCCATCGACGCGACGGCCGAGCGGATGGCCCGCGGCGGCCGGCTCGTGTACATGGGCGCCGGTACGGCCGGCCGGCTCGGCGTCCTGGACGCCAGCGAGTGCCCGCCCACCTTCAACACCGACCCGTCCGAGGTCGTCGGCCTCATCGCCGGCGGCCCCGCCGCCATGGTGGAGGCCGTCGAGGGCGCCGAGGACTCGGCGGAGCTCGCCGCGGCCGATCTGACCGCGCTCGGGCTCACCGCCGCCGACACCGTGGTCGGCATCTCCGCCTCCGGCCGCACCCCGTACGCCGTCGGCGCCGTCGCGCACGCCCGCGCGCTCGGCGCGCTCACCATCGGCCTGTCCTGCAACGCGGGCAGCGCGCTCGCCGCGGCCGCCGAGCACGGCATCGAGGTCGTCACGGGCCCCGAACTCCTCACCGGCTCCACCCGGTTGAAGGCCGGCACGGCCCAGAAGCTCGTCCTCAACATGATCTCGACGATCACCATGATCCGGCTCGGCAAGACCTACGGAAACCTGATGGTCGACGTCCGCGCCTCCAACGACAAGCTCCAGGCCCGCTCGCGCCGGATCGTGGCGCTCGCCACGGGCGCGCCGGACGAGCAGATCGAGACCGCCCTCGCGGCCGCCGGCGGAGAGGCGAAGACCGCGATCCTGATGATCCTCGCCGGCATCGACGCCAAGACCGCCGAGCGGCGGCTGGCGGACTCCCGCGGCCACCTGCGCGCGGCGCAGCACGCGACGGAGCCCACGCCGTGACACTCGGAGAGTGAGCACAGACGACAAGAACCGCGCCATCGCCGCCGCGCTCCTCCCCCTCGTCGGCGGGCCCGCCAACATCCGCTCCGTGGCCCACTGCATGACCCGCCTCCGGCTGGGCCTGCGGGACCGTTCGCTCGTCCAGGACGAGGCCCTGAGGGCGCTGCCGGCCGTGCTCGGGGTGGTGGAGGACGACACGTACCAGATCGTCCTCGGGCCGGGCACGGTCGCCCGCGTGGCTCCCGAGTTCGAGACGCTGGTGGCGGCGGAGGCGGAGAGCCCGAAGACCCTCGCCGAGCGGGGCGCGGCCATCAAGGCGGCCAGGAAGGCGAAGAACGCCACCCCTTTCAAGCAGCTGCTCCGCCGCATCGCGAACATCTTCGTCCCGCTGATCCCCGCCCTCATCGGCTGCGGCATCATCGCCGGCCTGAACGGCCTGCTGGTCAACCTCGGATGGCTGCCCGGCGTCACCCCGGCGCTCGCCGCCGTCGCGAGCGGCTTCATGGCCCTGATCGCGGTCTTCGTCGGCCACAACACGGCCAAGGAGTTCGGCGGCACGCCCGTCCTGGGCGGCGCGGTCGGCTCCGTCATCGTCTTCGCGGGCGTCGCCAAGATCGAGGTCTTCGGCCGGGCCCTCTCCCCCGGCCAGGGCGGTGTGCTCGGCGCGCTGGGCGCGGCGGCCCTCGCCGTGTACGTGGAGAAGTGGTGCCGCCGCACGGTGCCGGAGTCCCTGGACGTGCTGGTCACACCGACCCTCACCGTGCTCGTCTCCGGCCTGGTCACCGTCTTCGGCCTGATGTTCGTGGCCGGCGAGGTCTCCCGGGCCATCGGCGACTTCGCGAACTGGCTGCTCGCGCACGCGGGCGCCGGCGCCGGCTTCGTACTCGGCGGCCTCTTCCTCCCGCTCGTGATGCTCGGCCTGCACCAGGCCCTCATCCCCATCCACACGACCCTCATCGAGCAGCAGGGCTACACCGTCCTCCTCCCGGTCCTCGCGATGGCGGGCGCGGGCCAGGTCGGCGCGGCCATGGCCGTCCACCTCCGGCTTCCCCGCAACGGCTCGCTGCGCCGCACCATCAGGTCCGCCCTCCCGGCAGGTCTCCTCGGCGTCGGCGAGCCCCTCATCTACGGCGTCTCGCTCCCCCTCGGCCGCCCCTTCGTCACCGCCTGCGTCGGCGGCGCCTTCGGCGGCGGTTTCGTCGGCCTCTTCGGCATGCTCGGCGACAAGGTCGGCTCCACCGCCATCGGCCCCTCGGGCTGGGCCCTCTTCCCGCTCCTCGACGGCGACAAGGGCCTCGGCACGACGGTCGCGATCTACGCGGGCGGGCTGTTCGTCGGATACGTGGTGGGCTTCCTGGCCACGTACTTCTTCGGGCTGAGCAAGGAGCTGATCGAGGAGTTCAACGTGGACACGGAGACGGACACGGAGACGGACACGGAGACGGACACGGAGACGGACACGGAGACGGACACGGAGACGGACACGGACACGGACACGAAGACGGACACGGAGACGAATACGGGTACGGAGGCCCCGGCGCCGGTCGCGGCTCCGGTCGCGGCTCCGGTCGCGGCAAGCGGCCCGTCCCCGGAGCCCCGGCCCGCGCCCGCCGAGGTCTGGCGCCCCGAGCTCTAGCGGCAGGTCACATCGGCGGCCGGCCGCTCCCCCGTCAGCAGGAAGCGGGTGACCGTCGCGTCGCCGCACGCGTTGCCGTTGCTCAGGTACATGCCGTGGCCGCCGTGGTCGACGGAGACGAGGCGCGCGCGGGCGCCGAGGGCCTCGCGCATCTTCAGGCCGGCGAAGTGCGGGGTGGCGGGGTCGCGCAGGCCCTGGATCATGAGGATGTCGGAGGGTCCGGCGTCGGTGATGCGGGTGGGCTTCTCGACGGGGCCGCCCTTCCAGAAGGCACAGGGCGTGACGTTGACGGGCATGCCGGCGGTCAACGGGTGGGCGACGCGGTCGGCTGCGACGGCACGCCCGTACGCCGGGACGGACCGGGGCCACTTCACGTCGTTGCAGATGACGCCGACGGTGACGGTCGCGTCCGCGTCGGGCATCGGGCCGGCCAGCGCGCCCGGCAGGACGGGCGTCTCGCCGTCGGTGCGGGCCTGCGCGATCAGCCGGGCGAGGGACGGGAACTGGGAGTCGGAGTAGAGCGCCATCTGCAGGGCCTGCCGCAGCACGTTGCCGGTGAGCGGCACCCCGGGCGTGGTCGTCGGCCTGGGCGCGCGGTCGAGGCGGGCGGCGAGGTCGAGGAAGAGCGGGCGGACGTCCTCGGGGCGGTCGGCGAGGCGCAGGCCGTCGGCCGCGCGGTCCGGGTGGGACGCCCAGGCCGCGAAGTCGGGGAAGCGGATGTCGGCGGCGGCCGCCATGTCGCGCAGCCAGCCGCGGGCGACGTACTTCGGGTTCGGGTCGGCGCTGCTGTCGAGGACGATCCGGTCGGTGCGGCGCGGGAACTTCTGGGCGTACTGCGCGGTGACGTACGTGCCGTACGAGGTACCCCACGCCGAGATCTTCTCCTCGCCGAGCACCTCCCGCAGCCGGTCCATGTCGCGGACCTCGTTGGCGGTGGTGAGGCCGCGCAGCTCCGGGCCGCCGCTCCGGGCGCAGGCTTCGGCGATGCGACGGGAGCGGGCGACGTTCTCCTCGATCGAGCCGTCGGCGGTGGGCCAGGCGCGCAGGGTCGTGATGTGCCGGTCCGCCTCGTCGAGCCCGCAGTCCGCCTTCGAGCTGCCGCCGACGCCCCGCGGATCGAAGGCCACCAGGTCGTACGCCTCTCCCAGCGCGCCCTTGAGCCGCTTGCCCCTCGATCCGAGCAGCTGCACGCCGGAGCTGCCGGGGCCGCCGGGCACGACGAGCAGGGTGCCGCGGCGGGCGGCGGGGTCGGCGCTGCGGATGCGGGAGACGGCGAGGGAGACCTGGCGGCCGTCGGGATCGGCGTAGTCGAGCGGGACGGAGAGCGTGGCGCACTCCTGGTGCAGGTCGGCGACGCCGCAGGGGGTCCAGGCGAGGGGAGAGGTCCCGGCCGCGGCCTCGGCGGCCTCGGCGGCCTCAGTCGCGGCGGCCTCGGCGGCCTCGGTCGCGGCGGCTGCCGGGGTCGCGGGGACGATCAGGGTGGCGGAGGTCAGGGCGGCAGCGGCGAGGGCGATTCCTGCGTAAGTCTTCATGTCCACAGCCTTGTTGATCGGGCGTCAGCTCCCCATCCGGCAGGCACGCGGGTACGGGGTGGGGCTAACCCCCGTTGCCGCAGCCACGCCTCCGGGAGATCATCCCGGGATGACGACCACCACCCACCCCTCTCCCCACCCCCGCGTCCACGCCTCCGCCGCCGGCACCTGGACCCTCGGCGACCTCACCGTCAACCGCGTCGGCTTCGGCGCTATGCGCCTGCCGCAGACCGGCGAGGCGCTCGTCGAGCACGCCGTGCCGAGGGACCGCGACCAGGCGATCGCCGTGCTGCGCAGGGCGGTCGAGCTGGGCGTCAACCACATCGACACCGCGGCCTTCTACTTCTCCTCCCTCCGCTCCGCCAACGAGCTCATCAACAGCGCCCTCGCCTCCCCCGCCGGCCGCTACCCCGACGACCTCGTCATCACCACCAAGGTCGGCCCCGCCCGTGACGCCTCCGGCGCCTGGGCCGAGCACGCCCGCACCCCGCGGGCGCTGCGCGCCCAGGTCGAGGAGAACCTGCGCCAGCTCGGCCGCGACCACCTGGACGTCGTCAACCTCCGGGTCCTCGGCACCGATTCGATCGCCGAGCGCTTCGGCGCACTCGCCGAACTCCGCGAGGCCGGCCTCATCCGCCACCTCGGCCTCTCCAACATCACCCCCGAGCACCTGGCGGAGGCGCGGCGGATCGCCCCCGTCGTCTGCGTGCAGAACATGTACGGGATCGGGGTCCGCCCGGAGTACGCCGACTTCGTGCGCGACTGCGGCGAGCAGGGCATCGCGTTCGTCCCCTTCTACGCGATCGCCGCGGCCGGGAGGGAGAGCGGGGCCACGGCCGCCGAACCCGAGGAGATCCTGGCCGTCTCCCGCGCCCACGACGCGAGCCCGGCGCAGATCCGCCTCGCCTGGACCCTCCACCAGGGCCCCCACCTCCTGGCCATTCCGGGTACGGGCGACCTCGCCCACCTCGCGGCCAACGTGGCGGCGGGCTCGATCGCGCTGACCACCGACGAACTGGCCCTGCTCGACGCCGCGCACCGGCGGACCGCTGCCTAGACTCCCGACCATGACCGACGCCAACGCCACGACCGACACCACGACCGACGCAGCCACGGACGCCACGACCAGCGGCATCGCCGCCGACCTCGCCCCCACCGGCACTCTGCGCGCCTCCATCAACCTGGGCAACCCCGTCCTCGCCCAGGGCACTCCGGACGCCCCGTCCGGCATCACCGTGGACCTCGCGCGCGAGATCGGCGCACGGCTCGGCCTGCCCGTGGAGCTGCTCTGCTTCGACGCGGCGCGCAAGTCGTACGAGGCGATGGCCTCGGGCCGGGCCGACCTGTGCTTCCTCGCGGTCGAGCCGGCGCGCGAGGCGGAGGTGGCGTTCACGGCGCCGTACGTCCTCATCGAGGGCGTGTACGCCGTCCCGCGCGACTCCGTCCTCCGCACTCCGGCGGACGTGGACGCGCCGGGCGTGCGGATCGGGGTGAAGGCGGGTTCGGCGTACGACCTGTTCCTCACCCGCACCCTGGCGCACGCGGAGCTCGTACGGGGCGAGGAGGGCGTCGACACCTTCGCGGAGCGGAAGCTGGAGGCGGGCGCGGGCATCAGGCAGCCGATGACGGCGTACGCGGCGGCCCACCCGGAGGTGCGACTGCTCGACGAGCGGTTCATGGAGATCCGCCAGGCGGTCGGGACGACGGTCGGGCGGTCGCCGGAGACGGTGGCGTTCCTGCGGGCGACGGTGGAGGAACTGAAGGCGAACGGTTTCGTGGCGGCGTCGCTGCGCCGGGCGGGCCAGGACCCGAAGCTGGTGGCGCCGGCCGCCTGAACCGGACCCTACCGATCCTGCCGCAGCGGGCAGCCCGCCCCGATCCTGGCCGCCAATTCGCCGCGCAGTGCGTCCAGTTCTGCCATCCGGGCGTCGACCAGCCGCAGCTTCTCCGCGAACAGCGCGGAGAGCCGCTGCGCGCTGTCGGGCGCGTCCCGCAGCTCCTCACCGATGCGGGCGATCTCGGCGAGTGAGAAGCCGAGGGTCTGGGCGGTGCGCACGTACTGGAGCCAGGGCACGGTCTCGGGCGGGAAGTCGCGGTAGCCGTTGGCACGGCGCTCTCCGGTGACGAGGCCGCGCTTCTCGTAGAAGCGGATGGTGTCGCGGGCCAGGCCGGTGGCGGCGGCGAGTTCGCCGATGAGCATGGGTCTCCTCAAGGGACTTGACCTTGGAGTGCGGTCCACTGTTTAGCGTCGCCGGCATGGTCCTTTCTTCCTCCTACGCACGGATCGTGCGCGCGAGCGCCTGGTACGACCTCGTCGTCACGGCCGGCTTCGCGACCCCCTGGACGTACCGGCTGCTGCACGACGCCCTGGCGCTGGGCGCCCCCGCGGACCGGCTGACGGTCCTGTACGCGAACCTGATGGCCTCCGTGGTGATGGTCTGGTCCCTCCTGCGCATCCTGCGGCCGCTTCCGCTGTACGGCCTCCTCGACGGGGTCGCGCGCGCCCTGTTCGCGAGCTGGCAGGCGTACGCGCTGGCGCACGGCGCGGCCTCGGTGGTGTGGCTGTTCCTGGTCGTCGAGGTGGCGTGGGGCGTCGCCCAACTCGGCCCCTGGGCACGCCGGAACACGTGGAGAAAGGTGCCCGGCCTCCTCCCGGAAAGCTCCTGAGACGCCGCTCCGTGCCGCTTTCCCGGCCCTGCCCCGCACCCCCGGGACCGGGACGGCCGACCCTCCCCCGGAGCCCCGCCACACCCCCGCACAGAGCTGCACCACACCGGCTCTGACCTGGGCTTTTCCGCCCACCTCCCCTAGCGTTTCCCTGACACGGAAGGGGATCCGCAGTGGACCGCACCACCCGTACCTCCGAGGACGTACTCCGGCTTCTGGACGGCCTGTTCGCCGCCGACACCGACAAGTGGCAGGGCTTCTACGGCGACCGCTCCCGCCCGGTGCCGTTCTTCGTCGACAAGCCGGACGAGAACCTCGTCGATCACCTCGACAGCGGCCTGCTCCCCGGCGGCCGCAGCGGCGCCCGCGCCCTCGACCTCGGCTGCGGCCACGGCCGCAACGCCCGCCTCCTCGCCGCCCGCGGCTACGAGGTCGACGCGGTGGACCTGTCCGCCGACGCGCTGCGGTGGGCACGCGAGCGGGGCGGCGACACCGGCATCCGCTACCTGCACGGCGACGCCTTCACCCTCGACGCGATCGGCGACCGCGGCCCGTACGACCTGATCTACGACTCCGGCTGCTTCCACCACCTCCCGCCCCACCGTCGCCCCACCTACCTCGCCTTCCTCACCCGCCACCTCGCCCCAGGCGCCCACTTCGCCCTCACCTGCTTCGCCGCCGGCCCCGGCGGCATGGGCTCCGAACTCCCCGACCCCGCCTTCTACCGCGACCGCTCCCTCCACGGCGGCCTCGCCTACACCGCCGACGCCCTCCGCGCGCTCTTCTCCGACCTGACGGAGGTCGAACTCCGCCGCATGCACGACGAACCGTCCGACTCCCCGCACTTCGGCGAACCCTTCCTCTGGACGGGCCTGTTCGTCAGCCCGTCCGTCGCGGGCTCAGACAGAACGGGTGTCCCGCCGGGTCGATGAGCACCAGGAAACGGTCGGGGTCCGGTTGCGGTTCCGGGCGCGTGGCGCCCAGGGCCAGCAGTCGGGCCTCGGTCTCCGCGAGGTCGTCGACGTCGAAGTCCAGGTGGGCCTGTTGCGGCGCGTCCTGACCTGGCCAGCGCGGCGGGCGGTAGCCCTCGACCCGCTGGAAGCCGAGGAGGAGGCCGCCGGCGCGCTGGAGGCCGGCGAAGTCGGCGTGGTTGGCTGGGTGCGGGGGCAGGCCGGTGGCGCGGTGGTAGAAGTCGGCGAGCGCCAGCGGGTCGGCGCAGTCGAGGGTGATCGCGGAGAGCTCCATGGGCCCCAGCCTAGGAATGCCGCCTGCGCCCCGCCGAGAATTCCGTCGCCGCGCACCCGTCCCCGGACCTAGCCTGCCCCCATGAGCCACGGAAAGACCTCGTACGTGTGTCTGCCGTGCCGGGCCTCGTACAAGCAGCCCTACGACGCCTGGCGCGAGCGGCGCTGTCCGCGGTGCGCGCGCGTGATGATCCACGCGGGGTCGGCGTTCGCGCCGCCGCCGCGGCGGGACCGGAACGGCTGGCGGGCGCTGTCCGTCGTCCTGAACGCGGGGATCGCGTTCCACAAGAGCTGCTGCGGCGGCCCGGGTTGGCGGCCCCGCACACTTCGTGAGGTCAAGGAGCGCACCGCGTACGCCCGCCGCACCGGCGAGCCGGTCGCGCGCGCCCTCCTCCGCTACGACCTGCCCTGACGGGCCGCGCCGCGCCCTCGGCGTCTTGGGGCTCAGCCGCGTGAGGCCGGCGGGCTCCCCTCGCCGGCGCCGTCGCCGTCGCCCTCGCCGTTCCTGCCGGCCGGCCTCAGCCCTGCCCCAGGGGCAGCGGCACGCGTCTCCCGGTTGAGCGCCCGTACGCGCGCCCGCAGCACCTCGCCCGGCGGCGCGGGCGCCAGCGCCTCGGGCGGGCAGTCCCACTCCCGCCCGCCGCCGGGCGGCCTCAGCTGGAGACAGGGCCCTTCCCGCCCCATGACCTGGCCGATCCGCCCGTCGCGCGTGTCGATGACGTAGCCCCCCTCCTTCACCGGCCGCCCTCCCGCGCGCACGCGAGCGCGACGACCAGCCGCTGCGCGGTGTCGAGGTTGCAGCGCCCGAGCTCGACGAGGGGGTGGGTGAAGCCGCCGCCGGACGCGGCGAGGGTGACGGGGTCCACTCCGAGCGAGGGGAGCGTGATGCCGTGGGCGGCGAGCCCCGCCTTGAGCTGGGCGACGACGTCCTGGACGGGCTGGACGGACGAGGGGGTCATTTTAGCGGCCTTTCCACTCTGTGTATCGATTTCCCTTACGGAGAGTGTCGGCCGGAGACATGCTGGGGAACAGTGACTTCGCCCCAACAACCCCAGATGCCCACCCGGGAGTTGATATGGCTGACGCCGGAAAGAACAAGGAACCGTCGATGTCCCCCAGGGCGATAATCGGCGCGGAACTCCGCCACGCGAGGGAGAGCCGGGCCCTGAGCCAGGAGGCCCTGGGCGAACAGGTCTTCGTGAGCGGGTCGTACGTGGGCCAGATGGAGGCGGGCACGCGCCGCATCCGCCCGGAGATGGCGGTCCAACTGGACGAGGTGCTGGGCACGAACGGCTTCTTCGAGCGCAACTGCAAGGCGGCGAACAGGTCGAAGTACCCGGACCACTTCGCGGAGGCGGCGGAGGCGGAAGCCGAAGCGACGGGAATCAAGGAGTTCGCCCCGCTGCTGGTACCGGGCCTGCTCCAGACCCCGGCGTACGCGCGGGAGGTCTTCCGCGCGTATCAGCCGACGGCGGCGGAGGACACGATCGACGAGCTGGTGTCGGCGCGGCTGGAACGCGGCCGGCTGCTCGACGACCCAACAAAGCCGTTGTTGTGGGTGGTGCTGGGCGAGGCGGTGTTACGGCAGGAGGTCGGCGGCCCGGCGGTGATGGCGGAGGCGCTGCGGCACATCGCGGGGCTGGCGAGGCGGCACCGGGTGATCGTGCAGGTGCTGCCGTTCACGGCGGGGGCGTACGGCCCGATGGAAGGCTCGCTGAAGCTGATGTCCTTCGAGGACGCCCCGCCTCTGGTGTACGTCCAGGGCCTGAGCACGGGACGGCTTGAGGACGATCCGGCTACGGTCGGGCAGCACACCCTCACCTACGATCTGCTCGGGGCCACCGCGTTGCCCCCGCGAGATTCCCTGGCCCTGATCGAGTCCGTGGCGGAGGATTACGCACATGAAGATCGACATCTCTGAGTACGACCTGAGCACGGCCGTCTGGGTCAAGTCCAGCTTCAGCGGCGGCAGCGGCGGCGACTGCGTCGAGGTCGCCACCTGGCGCAAGTCCTCCTACAGCGGTGGCGACGGCGGCAACTGCCTCGAAGTCTCCGACGACCACCCCGGCATCGTCCCCGTCCGTGACTCCAAGAACCCCGACGGCCCGAAGCTCGTGTTCCGGGCCGCCGCTTGGACGGACTTCATCGAAGAGGTGAGGACGACTCCTTGAGCAACGAGGAGCCCGTCTTCATACGGAGCAAGTGGGGGACCAACCGGTACGTGTACAACCCCAACAACCCGGTTGGTCTCGCACTCATCGCCATCACGATCGTCGTCGCGCTCGGCGCCCTGATCATCCACCAGTTCGAGTCGACGTGGAGTGAGGGCGAGCTGCGTGACGCCGTGCAAAAGGCGAACCGCACCCTCGACGGCGGCATCCACGACCCGTACCGGCACACCTCCATCAGCGGTCAGATCCAGGACGCGATCGAGAAGAGCGGCACCGGCCCGGGCCGGGGGGTCGAGGTCGACGAGGAGGGGGACGATCTGTACGAGATCAGCACCGCCGACACCGAGACGAAGTTCTGCATGCGCGTCACGGCGACGCTGATCGAGAAAGACCCCATCAGCGAGGTCTACGCACAGCGGCTGCTCCATACCTCCGTCACCGAAGGCCCCTGCTGAGGACCCGAAGCTCAAGTATCGAGATTCGGGCCCTGTTACTTCGGAAGGGAATGAGGCCTGGATGAACCCGCCACCCACCCTGCAAGTTGACGCTTCGCGACATTGCCACCAGGTGGACCGGGCGGGGTGTACCGGCCTTTGGCTCGGGAACGCCTGCCGGGTTCTCGAAGTCCGCTCACCCTGCCCGCGTGATCTCTTCCATGCGGGCCGCGTGGGTCGGTGAGCACGTTGCGTCGGCATTCCGTCGCCGAAACCGTCTGGATGTGAAGAGCTTCACAGTATCGACAGGGTCTGATGGATCGGCGCTGCGGTGTAGGTGGCCGCCGTACGGTGGTCGTTATGCAGCTTCGTTACCAGTTCCGCGCCTTTCCGACGCCAGGCCAGCGCATCAACGCGGCCCGGGTGTTCGGGTGCCGGCGTGTGGTCTGGAACGATGCCCTGGCCCGGATCAGGCCGGTGAAGGCGGCAAACAAGCTGCTGGGGAGTCCGCAGGGGCGGATCGCTCAGGGCCCGTACCAGCGGGTGCCGAAGAACCCGGACCTGGCCAAGGTGCTCATCACCGAGGCGAAGAGGACGGACGAGCGGGCGTTCCTGTCGGACTGTCCGGTCGGGGTGATGCAGCAGACGCTTCGGGATCTGGACGCCGCGTGGAAGGCGCACGAGGACTCAAAGACTGGCGCCCGCAAGGGCCTAAGGGTCGAGCCTCCTCGGTTCAAGTCCCGCAAGGACAGTCGGCAGTCGGCCCGGTTCACCAAGTCGGACCGGTTCTCGATCACCGAGAAGGGGCGGCTGCGCCTGCCGAAGATCGGGGACGTGCGGGTGAAGTGGACCCGCGTTCTCCCGTCGGATCCGTCGAGCGTGACGCTGATCAAGGACAGGTCCGGCCGGTACTTCGTCAGCTTCGTCGTGGAGTCCGACGCAGCCGCCGACATCCTGCCGCCCGTCGACGGGGAGCAGGGCATCGACCTGGGCCTCACCAGGTTCGCGGTCCTCTCCGACGGCTCGCACATCGCCTCACCTCGGTATCTGCGGAAGGCGGAGAAGAAACTCAACAAGCGGCAGCGGGAACTCTCCCGCAAGGCGAAAGGATCGAACAACCGGGACAAGGCCCGTATCAAGGTCGCCCGCGCACACGCCCAGGTCGCTGATGCGCGCCGGAACTTTCACCACCAGTGGTCTCACAAGCTGACGAGCGAGAACCAAGCCGTCTACACCGAGACCCTGAACGTGCGAGGACTGGCACGCACCCGCCTGGCCAGGAGCGTCCACGACGCCGGATGGGGACAGTTCGTAACGTTCCTGGAGTACAAGGCGACCCGGCGCGGACGCACCTTCTCCAAGGTCGACCGGGCCTTCCCGTCCTCGCAGATATGTTCCGCCTGCGGACACCGCGACGGACCCAAGCCACTCCACGTCCGGCAGTGGACCTGCCCGAACTGCGACACCAGGCACGACCGGGACTGGAACGCCGGACTCAACGTCCTCCACGAAGGCCGCCGCGCCATCACGGCCTGAACAGATCAGTACCACCCACCCCCGGACCGGGGGCCCCACGCCGGCAACGGCGCGGGTAAACGCCTGCGGAGCGCACGTAAGACCCGGCCGCAGCCTGGCAGCGCGCACAACCCCCACCCCGCGTGGGGAGGAACCAGGAACCCACCCGAAGCCGTGGGCCCGGAAACAACCGGGACCATAGCAGGCGGAGAATCCCCGTGCCTTCAGCGCGGGGAGGCGGAGGTCAAGCAGCGTCATATGCCTCTACGGTGACGTCCGATAGTCGTGCATACACTACGTGTCCCGACCTCAAGGACTACGTGTCTTGACCCGGCCCCGTCAGGCCCCCATCCCCGTCACATACTCCGCCAGCCTGTCGTACTGCTCCCGCACCCCCGCCTCCATCCCCGCCGTCAGCGCCTGGTCCCGGATCTCCGACGAGGGCCAGAGGGAGGTGCTGGTCAGGGCGGTGCCGCCGGTCGGGGTGGCGTCGAAGGTGAGGGTGACGTGGACCGGGGCGGCGTCCGGCATCTGCTCGAAGAGCTCGGTGTAGACGAGGCGCTCTGCCGGGACGATCTCCTCGTACCTGCCGGAGAAGACGATCTCCTGGCCGTCGGGGGTGCGCTGGCCCCAGCGCCAGGCGCCGCCCGGGCGCAGGTCGATGTCGCAGACCGACATGGTCAGCGCGGCGGAGCCGTACCACCGGCGTACGTGCTCCGGGCGCGTCCACGCCTCCCAGACGCGCCGCACGGGGGCGTCGAAGGTGCGCGTGATGATCAGCTCGCGGTCCGCCGGCGTGCTCAGCACCGTGATCATGTGACCTCTCCCGTCCTCGCGGGGGCCCTCCTCTCCAGGATGACCCTGACGAACTCATGAGGCGAAAGGGACGAACGGGTAATCGAGTGAACACGTTCAACCCGCAAGCGCTATCGTGCCTACACGCGGCCTGCACGACCACGTGCGCCGCCTTCTGACCTGTGGGGGGTCCCTCAGATGCGCTCTACGCGCACGCTGCCGCATGCCTTGGTACGTGCGGCAACCGTATTCACACTCTCGGCAGGCACCATCCTGCCCGTCGCCGTCGCGGCCCCGACCGCGTACGCCGCGACCGTCAGCAGCACCACCACCCAGGACGACGGCCGGCTGACCCTCAAGGGCCTGCCGAGCACCGCGCTCTGGGTGAAGGTGAGCGTCCTCGCCTCCACCGCCCCGGACGCCGCCGTGCTCGCCTCGACCGACGCGCTCACCTCGACCGCATACGACGCCTGGACCACGGACGAGCCGGTCAAGCTCCCCGAGGGCACCGCCCTCGGCGACTACCCGGTCGCCGTCGACTACCGGCTGCCGAACGGCCTCGTGACGCACTGGACCGGCGGCACCTTCGGCTACAAGCTGCACGCCGCTGTCTCCTCGGTCGCCTTCGACCGCAAGACCACCAGCTACGACCAGCGCGACGTCGTCCTGTCCGGCAAGGCCACCACGTGGAACCCGGCCACCGACGAGCGCACCACGGCCGCCGCCGGCACCACGGTGAAGGTCACCTTCAACCTGAAGGACGCCTACGCCCAGTCGACGACCGCCACCGCCGTGGCGACGACCGGTGCGGACGGCACCTTCTCGCTGCCGTACACCCCGGACGCCGAGATCACCGGCGGCCAGGCCGAGGTCCAGGCCACGGCCGACGTCGACCCGGACGACGCCCGCGCGCTGCCCGCCGTGGGCGTCGAGAAGCTGACGTACCGGATCACCTCGGACGCCTCCAAGTACCGCGTCAACGCGGGCACCACCGTCCAGGTCCGCGGACACGTCGACCGCCTGACCCAGGACGGCTGGAAGGCCTTCCCGCAGGCGCCGCTGATCACCACCGGTACCGAGCGCTACCAGTACGGCACCTCGCTGCAGAACGCGATCGGCACCGGCACCACGCTCGCCGACGGCAACTTCGACTACCCGGTGCGGGTGCAGTACTCGACCACCGGCGCCTACACGAGCCTGCGTCCCTCGGTCTACTACGGCAGCGGCAACAACCTGCCGACCTCCAAGGCCGCGCTCGCCGTCCCGCAGCAGTTCACGTTCACGAACACCAGCATGAGGCTGGACCAGTACGGGAAGGTCACCGCCAGCGGCAACCTGAGCACCACCGCCTCGGTGTCCTGCTACGACAAGCCCGACTGGGTCGCGCTCCAGGTCTCCTTCGACGGCGGCTCCAGCTGGTACCAGCTCAGCTCGCAGGCCACCAGCTACTGCTCCAGCTACAACTTCTCGGTCTGGGGCTACGACAACGCCGTCTACCGGATCTACCACCCGGAGACGGACCGCTTCGTCGCCAAGGTGAGCAGCGCGGTCCGCCTCTCCCGCATCCCGACCCGGATCGTCAACGTCACCATCAGCCCCTCGCGGCCGCGCACCGGCGGCAGCATGACCGTCAAGGGCCTGGTGCAGCAGAAGGTCAACGGGGTGTGGAAGGCCATGCCGGGCGCGCGTCTGACGCTGTACTACAAGCCCTACGGCGACCCGAGCTGGTACTGGGCCAAGAAGGACATCCCGACCAACTCCTACGGCAACTTCAGCTTCAGCACCACGAACTACGGTGACGGAACCTGGGCCCTGGGATGGCAGGAGAAGTCCGGTTACTTCTACAGCGAGTCGAGGAAGATCTATGTCGATGCGCTCTGACCTCCGACGGCTGTCCGCCGTCTCGCTCGTCACGGCGCTCACCCTGGGCGTCGCCGCGACCCCCGCGCTCGCCGCGGACGCTCCCGCCCCGAGCCCCGTGGGCATCGGCCGCGCCGTCACCGACGACAACCAGCGCGGCACCTTCCAGGTGACCGCCTGGACCGACGCCGCGCAGGCCACCGTCACCTCCGTCTCCGCGAAGGTCCGGCAGGGCGACACCGTCCTCGCCGACTTCCCGGCCCTGGAGGAGAACCCGTCGAACCGGGGCCACTTCGCCCTGCCGCAGGCGGCCACGCTCAAGCTCACCGAGGACGGCGGCACCATCCCGTCGCTCGGCCGGTACGCGATCGACGTCACCGCCACGGACTCGGCGGGCAACACGGTGACGCGGACGGACGCGGGCACGCTCGACTTCACGCTGAAGCCGCAGCTGCGCGACTTCACCCTCGGCGACCCGAGCTGGACCGACCCGAACCTGCACCCGAAGGGCATTCTGCTCGGCGTCCAGCCCGGCTCGGGCGACGAGGTGCCGCTGCCCGGCCGCACCGTGTCGTACGAGCGCACCGGCGAGGGCACGGTGCTCGGCTCGGCCGTGACCAACGAGACCGGCGGGTTCGCCGGCGAGGCGGTCCCGGTGGAGTCGCGGTACGCGTGGGCCCAGGCCAGCTTCACCGAGAACAGCGCCGAGGTGCACGGCACCGCGACGTACAACGCGTACACCAGCGGCAACGAGAAGCGGGCGACGGTCACCGCCTCGGCCGACAAGGCCCGTGCGGTGTCCGGCGAGACCGTGACGATCAGCGGCCGGGTCACCGACCCGGACGCGGCCGGCGCCCCGCTGGCGAACGCGGCCCTGAACGCCCGACTCGGCAGCGGTGTCCCCACGACCGTGCGCACCGACGCCGACGGCCGGTTCAGCGTGCGGCTCGTCGCCGCCGCGGGATACGACTACCAGTTCGGCGAGTGGTCCGGCTGGTCGGTGTGGTCGGCCGACCCGTTCCTGTACGCCTACGCGAACGGGCCGCTCACGCTGCCGGCGGACTCCCGCACCTCGGTGGTGGGCTACAAGCTCGGCACCGACGCGCGGCTCAGCGTGTACGGCGAGCTCCGCTCCCCGTACACGGACTCGTCCGGCACCTCGTCCCAGCAGACGGTCGTCCTGGAGCAGTCCCCGGACGGCAAGACCGGCTGGAAGCAGATCGGCTCGACGAAGTTCTACAACAACTACGGCGGGCGGACCTACTTCGGCCTCGCCGTCTGGAACAAGGGCGGCTGGTTCCGGCTCCGCCACCTGACGAACGACTACCTCTCGGAGTCCGTCAGCGCCCCGTTCCACGTCACCCGCACCGAGACCCGGGTCACCGGCCTCAAGGCCTCTCCGGACCCGGTGGCGAAGGGCTCGGCGATCACGGTGACGGGCTCGCTGCAGCACTACACCAGCGGCGCCTGGCGCGGTCTGGGCTCGCAGTCGGTGAGCATCTGGTTCAAGCCGTGGGGGTCGAGCACCAGCTGGAAGCAGGTCGCCTCCGGCAAGTCCTCGTCGACGGGCGCGGTCTCGCTGAAGACCACGGCCTCGGCCGACGGCTGGTACCAGATCCGGTACTACGGCGACGCGACGCACTTCCAGACGTTCAGCGGCCAGGACTGGGTCGACGTGCGCTGACCGGCTCACTGACCCGCTCACTGACCCGCTTCGGGAACGACCTGTCGGAAACGGCTGTCGGGAATGACTGAAGGGCGGCACCCTCTCGGGTGCCGCCCTTCGGCGTCCTTATGGAGCTTTCCGATCCCTCAGGATCAGAAGTCCATGTCACCGCCCGGCATGCCGCCGCCGGCCGGCGCGGCGGCCTTCTCCGGCTTGTCGGCGATGACGGCCTCGGTGGTGAGGAACAGGGCCGCGATGGAGGACGCGTTCTGCAGCGCGGAACGGGTCACCTTGGCGGGGTCGATGATGCCCTCGGCGATCATGTCGACGTACTCACCGGTCGCGGCGTTCAGGCCGTGGCCGACGGGCAGGTTGCGCACCTTCTCGACGATGACGCCGCCCTCGAGACCACCGTTGACGGCGATCTGCTTCAGCGGGGCCTCCAGGGCCAGCTTGACGATGTTGGCACCGGTGGCCTCGTCGCCGTCCAGCTCCAGCTTCTCGAAGACCGCGGAGGCCTGCAGCAGGGCCACGCCACCACCGGCGACGATGCCCTCCTCGACGGCCGCCTTCGCGTTGCGGACGGCGTCCTCGATGCGGTGCTTGCGCTCCTTGAGCTCGACCTCGGTCGCGGCACCGGCCTTGATGACGGCGACGCCACCGGCGAGCTTCGCCAGGCGCTCCTGGAGCTTCTCGCGGTCGTAGTCCGAGTCGGAGTTCTCGATCTCGGCGCGGATCTGGTTCACGCGGCCCGCGACCTGCTCGCTGTCACCGGCACCGTCGACGATCGTCGTCTCGTCCTTGGTGATGACGACCTTGCGGGCGCGGCCCAGGAGGTCGAGACCGGCGTTCTCCAGCTTGAGGCCGACCTCCTCGGAGATGACCGTGCCGCCGGTGAGGATGGCGATGTCGTTCAGCATGGCCTTGCGGCGGTCGCCGAAGCCCGGAGCCTTGACGGCGACGGACTTGAAGGTGCCGCGGATCTTGTTGACGACCAGGGTCGACAGGGCCTCGCCCTCGACGTCCTCGGCGATGATCAGCAGCGGCTTGCCCGACTGCATGACCTTCTCCAGGAGCGGGAGGAGGTCCTTCACGGAGGAGATCTTGGAGTTGACGATGAGGATGTACGGGTCCTCGAGCGCGGCCTCCATGCGCTCCATGTCGGTCGCGAAGTACGCCGAGATGTAGCCCTTGTCGAAGCGCATACCCTCGGTGAGCTCCAGCTCCAGACCGAAGGTCTGGGACTCCTCGACGGTGATGACGCCTTCCTTGCCGACCTTGTCCATGGCCTCGGCGATGAGCTCGCCGATCTGGGTGTCGGCGGCGGAGATGGAGGCGGTGGAGGCGATCTGCTCCTTCGTCTCGACCTCCTTCGCCTGGTCGAGCAGCGCGCCGGAGACGGCCTCGACGGCCTTCTCGATGCCGCGCTTGAGGGCCATCGGGTTGGCACCCGCGGCGACGTTGCGCAGGCCCTCGCGGACCAGCGCCTGGGCGAGAACGGTGGCGGTGGTCGTACCGTCGCCGGCGACGTCGTCCGTCTTCTTGGCGACTTCCTTGACCAGCTCGGCGCCGATCTTCTCGTACGGGTCCTCGAGCTCGATCTCCTTGGCGATGGAGACACCATCGTTGGTGATCGTGGGGGCGCCCCACTTCTTCTCGAGGACGACGTTGCGGCCCTTCGGGCCGAGGGTGACCTTGACGGCGTCAGCGAGCTGGTTCATGCCGCGCTCGAGACCGCGCCGGGCCTCCTCGTCGAACGCGATGATCTTGGCCATGTGAAGTGGTCCTCCCGGACATGGGGTGGATAACGCTCCAGGACCGCGCCGACGCCCGCGACGGACGGCCGGCGCGCCCTCGTGGTTCCTTGCCCCACGCGGTCGGCGGCCTCGTCTGCCCGATCCTCGTAAGCACTCTCAGCGTGAGAGTGCTAACGCCAATGATTAGCACTCGCCCCATGCGAGTGCAAGCGACTACGGAGGATCGACCACCTCTCGGGCGCACAACCCGGCGCTTCGGCCCCGTACACGTACCCGCGTGCGCCCGCCCGTACGCGCCCGCGCATGCGCGAGGGGCCCGCATCCCGGTCAGGATGCGGGCCCCTCGACGGAAGTGCGTCGGTGGCCGATCGCGCCGCGCTCAGGCGGTGGCGAGCTTGACCATGTCCGCCTGCGGACCCTTCTGGCCCTGCGAGATCTCGAACTCGACCCGCTGCCCTTCTTCAAGGGTGCGGTAGCCGTCCATCTGGATCGCGCTGTAGTGGACGAAAACATCCGCACCACCGTCGACCGCGATGAAGCCGTAGCCCTTCTCCGCGTTGAACCACTTGACGGTGCCCTGAGCCATGCCTAACTCCCCTATTACTGGCCCTTGCGCGGATCCGCACTTCGCGGACCCGGGTCAGACCCTGCGCCGGAACGCGTCGACCGCGGCTGAATGTATCTGCCCAACTGCCCTCTGCAACAGGTCAATCGGACGAGAATTCTGGGCACGCCGGAAAGGGGAATTGGGGAGATTACGCTGAATTCCGGGGCAAGTCGGGCCCGGCAAAGTGCGCAGAAGGTACACAAGGCACGGGCACTTTGGCTACTTCTTGTCGTGCCGAGGCGCATTCTCATATGCGTCTGGCATGCGCAGCGGAGGGGACTTCCCCAACTCTACCGCGCTCAACCATGCAGAATTGCCCCTTCCGCTTCTTGCTGCGGAAGGGGCAATTCAGGGAACTTCGGTACCCGCGGGTAGTACCGCGGGTAAGGATCGGCGGCGTCCGGTACCGCGCTGGACGGTCAGCCTCCGGCGACGGCCGGAATGATGGAGACGCCGGCACCGTCCGGCGTGGCCGTCTCCAGGCCCTGCTCGAAGCGCACGTCGTCGTCGTTCACGTACACGTTGACGAAGCGGCGCAGCTTGCCCTGGTCGTCGAGGACGCGCGCGGCGATGCCCGCGTGGTTCTTCTCCAGGTCGGCGATGACCTCGGCGAGGGTCGCGCCCTGGGCGGCGACCTCGGCCTGGCCGCCGGTGTAGGTGCGGAGGATGGTGGGGATGCGGACGTTCACGGCCATGTCGGTGCGTGCCTTCCTAAGAGCGGTCAGTGGGCCAGGCCGGCGTCGCGGAACGCGTCGAGGCTCGGGCGGATGGTGGCGGTCGCCTGAGAGGTGTCGGCCACGGCGTCCAGGGTCTTGAGTCCGTCACCCGTGTTGAGGACGACGGTGGTCTTCGACGGGTCGATGACGCCGTTCTCGACGAGCTTCCTCGTCACGCCGACGGTCACACCGCCCGCGGTCTCGGCGAAGATGCCCTCGGTGCGGGCGAGCAGCTTGATGGCGTCGACGATCTGCTCGTCGTCGACGTCCTCGACGGCGCCGCCGGTCCGGCGGGCGATGTCGAGCACGTACGGGCCGTCGGCCGGGTTGCCGATGGCGAGCGACTTGGCGATGGTGTTCGGCTTCTGGGGCCGCACGACGTCGTGGCCGGCCTTGAAGGCGGCGGAGACCGGGGAGCAGCCCTCGGCCTGGGCGCCGAAGATCTTGTACGGCTTGTCCTCGACCAGGCCGAGCTTGATGAGCTCCTGCAGACCCTTGTCGATCTTGGTGAGCTGGGAGCCGGAGGCGATCGGGATGACCAGCTGGTCCGGGATGACCCAGCCGAGCTGCTCGCAGATCTCGTACGCGAGCGTCTTGGAGCCCTCGCCGTAGTACGGGCGGAGGTTGACGTTCACGAAGCCCCAGCCCTCGCCGAGCGGGTCGCCGATGAGCTCCGAGCAGAACCGGTTGACGTCGTCGTAGTTGCCCTCGATGGCGACGAGGTCGCCGCCGTAGACGCCGGCCATGACGACCTTGCCCTGCTCCAGGTCGTGCGGGATGAACACGCAGGAGCGGAAGCCGGCCCGGGCGGCGGCGGCGCCGACGGCGCCGGCCAGGTTGCCGGTGGAGGAGCAGGAGAGGGTGGTGAAGCCGAAGGCGCGGGCGGCCTCGATGGCCTGGGCGACGACCCGGTCCTTGAAGGAGTGGGTCGGGTTGCCGGAGTCGTCCTTGACGAACAGCTTGCCGGGCTCGACACCGAGCTCGCGGGCCAGGTTGTCGGCCTGGACGAGCGGGGTCCAGCCGGGGTTCAGGTTCGGCTTCTCGGCGACGTCGGCCGGGACGGGCAGGAGCGGGGCGTAGCGCCACACGTTGGCCGGGCCGGCCTCGATGCGCTTGCGCAGCTCCTCGGGGTCGCCGGTCGGCAGGTCGTAGGCCACTTCGAGGGGGCCGAAGCACAGCTCGCAGGCGAAGATCGGGCCGAGCGGGAAGGTCTCGCCGCATTCGCGACAGGAGAGCCCGGACGCGGGACCGAGGTCGACGGAGGTGGTCGCGGATGCGACGGTCTGAACAGCCATGGAGGCGAGGCCCTTTCTCCTCATCTTCCTCATGACGCACTTCGCCATGAGACGGATTTGGCACCTTCCCTAGCCGGGGGCCTCGCTGGGCGAGACAAACCGACTGGAGGGTTGCCGGGGCTTCAACGGGCCGTATCCCTCTGCCCCTCTGGATGAGCGGTATTCGATTGTGGATCGCGGTCGGCACCCCGACATGCATCGGGGATCCGCGTTGTTCAAGACTGTAACCGAAGCCTTCGGAGCCTGAGAGGGCCGTCCGATCCGCGAGATGGAGATCACGTTGCTGGAAGAAGTGGAGCGCTGGCTCGCCCGGCGGTCCTGGTCCGTGGCCGACCGTCCGCTGGAGCGGATCCTCGCCGCCAAGCGCGGTACGAAGGTGAGCGTCGTGCTGCCCGCGCTGAACGAGGAGGCGACGGTCGGCACGATCGTCTCGGTGATCCGCCGCGAGCTGATGACGGAGGCGGTGCCGCTGGTGGACGAGCTGGTGGTGGTCGACTCGGGCTCCACCGACCGTACGGCCCGGGTCGCCGCGGCGGCCGGCGCGCGGGTGGTGGCGCGCGACGCGGTCCTGCCCCGGATACCGGCGCTGCCGGGCAAGGGCGAGGTCCTGTGGCGGTCACTGATGGTGACGAGCGGGGACGTGGTCTGCTTCGTGGACGCGGACCTCAGGGACTTCTCGGCGGACTTCGTCTCCGGGATCGTGGGGCCGCTCCTGACCGAACCGGACGTGCACTTCGTGAAGGCGATGTACGACCGCCCGCTCGACACCGGGTCCGACGGGCTCGCCTCCGGCAAGACCCCAGGTCAGGGCGGTCGGGTGACGGAGCTGGTGGCGCGGCCGCTGCTCAATCTGCACTGGCCGCAGCTCGCCGGCTTCGTCCAGCCGCTGGGCGGTGAGTACGCGGCGCGCCGCTCGCTGCTCGAACAGCTGCCCTTCCCCGTCGGTTACGGAGTGGAGCTGGGCCTGCTGGTGGACGCGCTGCACACCGTGGGCCTCGACGCGCTCGCACAGGTGGACGTGGGAGTGCGCAAGCACCGTCACCAGGACGACCAGGCGCTGGGCCGGATGGCGGCGGCGATCTACCGCACGGCGCAGCTGCGGCTGTCGCGCGGGCACCTCGTACGGCCGCGGCTCACGCAGTTCGAGCGGGCCGCGGAGGGGTTCACGCCTCGGACGTACCCGGTGGACACGGAGGAGCGGCCGCCGATGGCGGAGGTGGCGGAGTACGCGGAGCGGCGCCGCGTGGCGTGACGGCGCCGCGTGCCGCCGTGACCCCCGACGCGGCGCCGTGACCCCCGACGCGGCACCGTGACCCCCGACGCCCCGCCCGCCGTCTCGATCCGTGAGCCGGCTGTCTCGAAAACGCTCTGTCTGGAATCCGTACGTTTGAGCGTTTACGGGACGGGCTAGGTTCGCCGTATGGCTTCTGTCCTCGTGGCATCGAACCGCGGCCCGGTCTCGTACACCGTCCGCCCCGACGGCTCACTGGACACCCGGCGGGGCGGCGGCGGCCTCGTCTCGGGGCTCAGCGCGGTGCCCTCGGGGCTGTGGGTGTGCGCGGCGCTCGGCGACGGGGACCGCGAGGCGGTGCGGCGCGGGGTGGCCGAGCCGGGCGTGCGGATGCTCGACATCGACCCGGAGGTGTACGCCGACGCGTACAACGGCATCGCGAACTCGGTGCTGTGGTTCCTCCACCACCACCTCTACGACATCCCGCGCGAGCCCGTCTTCGACGCCGCCTTCCGCCGCCGCTGGGAGTCCTACCGCGCCTACAACCGGGCCTTCGCCGAGGCGCTCGCACAGGCCGCGGACGAGGGCGCGGCGGTCCTGGTGCAGGACTACCACCTGGCGCTCGTGCCGGGGCAGCTGCGGGCGCTCCGCCCCGACCTGCGGATCGGGCACTTCACGCACACCCCGTGGGCGGACCCGTGGTATCTGCGGATGCTGCCGGAGGACGTCCACGAGGAACTGGTCGCGGGCATGCTCGGCGCCGACGAGGTCGGCTTCCACACCCGGGCCTGGGCGGACGCCTTCCTCGCCGATCCGCGCGTGGCGCGCTCGATCGGCGACACCCGGGTCCGTACGCACCCGCTCGGCGTGGACGGCGACGACCTGCGCGCGCTCGCGCACCGGCCCGAGGTCGACGAGCGGCTCGCCCGGCTCCGGGAGGAGGTCGGCCCGGGCCGCAAGACGATCGTCCGCGTCGACCGCACCGAGCTGTCCAAGAACATCCTGCGCGGCCTGCTCGCCTACCGCGAACTGCTCACCACCCGCCCCGAGTGGCGCGGCCGCGTCGTCCACCTCGCCTCCGCCTACCCCTCCCGCCAGGACCTGGAGGTCTACCGCTCCTACACCGCCTCGGTCACGGAACTCGCCGAGGCGGTCAACGCCGAGTTCGGCACGGACGACTGGCAGCCCGTCCTCGTCTCCGTCCAGGACGACTTCACCCGCTCCCTCGCCGCCTACCGCCTCGCCGACGTCGCCCTGGTCAACCCCGTCCGCGACGGCATGAACCTGGTCGCCAAGGAGATCCCGGTCGTCTCCGACGCGGGCTGCGCGCTGGTGCTCTCCCGCGAGGCGGGCGCGTACGAGGAGCTGCGCACCGACGCCCTCACGATCAACCCCCACGACGTGACGGAGACGGCCGAAGCCCTGCACGAGGCCCTCTCCATGCCGGCGCCGGAGCGCGCCGACCGCACGAAGCGGCTCGCCGCCGCGGCGACGGCGCTGCCGCCGCGGCAGTGGTTCCTGAACCAGCTGGACGCGCTGCGGGACCGGTAGGGCGGTCGGGCGATCGACGGGGCCCGAACGGGCGCGCCGACAGCGTGGCTGACGGGATGCGGAGGGGGCGCGTGGTGCCCTGGCCGCCGGGGGACCCCGTCGAAAGGACACAGGACTTCCATGCGCATCGCACCACCGCTGAGACGCGGCCTGGGCGCGGCAGCAGCCGTCGCCCTCACCTGCGCCACCGCGCTGACCGGCATCGGCACGGCCCACGCCGGGACGCCGAAGGACAAGGACCGGCACAAGGCCGTCGACGTCAGGCTCACCGCGCACGGCATCGAGGCACCCGACGCCGCCGAGGGCGGACTCGTCCACTTCCACATCAGCACCGACGTCGCGCCGGGCCGCCAGCTCCAGGTCTTCCGCCCGCACAAGGGCGTGTCGGTGGACAAGGTGCTCGCCGACCTGACCAAGGCGATCGACGAGACCGACCCGGCGAACGCGGCGGCCGGCATCAACGCGTTCAACGCCGACGCGGAGGCGCTGGGCGGCGGTTTCGCCTCGCCGAAGGTCCCGGTCGACGTCACCGAGCCGATCTCGGACGGCACCGTCTACCTGCTCGACTTCAGCGCCTTCCTCGCGGACCCGGCGCACCCCGTCCTGAAGTCCCTCGAACTCTGCGACGGCGACAAGGACAAGGGTCTGGCCCCCTTCCCCAAGGGGATCGTGATCACTGAGGAGCAGGCCGCGGGCCCGCGCTTCCGGACCGAGGACGTGAACGAGGCGGACGCCCCGATCCTGGTGCACAACGCCTCCGACGAGATCCACGAGATGGCGATCCAGCCGGTCAAGCCGGGCACCACGGACGCCGACATCCAGGCGTACTTCGACGCCATCGCCCACGGCCAGCAGCCCCCGCCGTCGCCCTTCACCGGCGCGCCCAGCGGCCTGGGTGCCATCTCCCCCGACCACACCGCCATCGTCCAGGCGAAGGACCTGCCGGCCGGCACCTACGTCCTGCTCTGCTTCATCCCGGACGACGAGGCCGGCATCCCGCACGCCTTCGAGGGCATGCACAAGGTGGTCCAGCTGAGCTGACCCGCCCGACCGGCCGCCATCCGGTCACCATCAGGTGACCGGATGCGCTGGACGGCCGCCCGCCCCACCCGCCCGGCCGGTCCCACGGGACCGGCGGGGGCGGGCGGCGCCCGTCGCGGCCCTGCCCCACCCCTCCCCCCTCCCCTCCCCTCCCCCTGTATCGGGGCCGGACATTCCTCGGGATCGCCCTCTCCTCACGGGCCGTCACTCCGTGCCAGACTCTGCGCCGATCGTTCCCCCAGGCGATCCGTAACCCCCTGAACGGCTTACGGAAGGATCGCGTACGTGAAGAAGATTGTCGTGGGCATGACCCTAGGGTCGGCGCTCACCGCCCTCCTCGCCGCGGGGCTCACCCCCGCCGCCGCGCAGGAGGCCCGGGACCCGGCCACCGGCCCCGCCGCCGCCCCCGCGGCGCGGCCGGACAACCGGCCGGGACCGCTCACGAGGCAGCGCACCCAGCTGCGCGAGAAGGCGATCGACCTGATCGCCAAGGGCAAGGCGAAGGCGAACGCCAAGGGCGTCGTCCAGGTCGCGCCCGGAAAGTACGTCGAGACGACCACCACCACCGCCGTCCGCCAGGAGAAGATCTTCACGGTCCTCTCCGAGTTCGGCGACCAGAGCGCCGGCCGGTACGGCACGGTCCCCGGCCCGCTGCACAACCGGATCCCGCAGCCGGACCGCACCACCGACAACTCCAATGCCTGGGCCGCCGACTTCTCCAAGGCGTACTACGAGAACAAGTTCAACGGCTCCGGCGAGTCGATGAAGACCTACTACGAGAACCTGTCCAACGGGCGCTACTCGGTGGACAACACCGTCGAGGACTGGGTCAAGGTCCCCTACAACGAGTCCTACTACGGCGACAACGCCGTCGAGGACAAGGGCGGTTCCTGGGCCTTCATCCAGGACACCGGCGACGCCTGGTGGAACGCCCAGCTCGCGGCCGGCAAGACGCCCGCCGAGATCGACGCGTACCTCGCCCAGTTCGACGTCTGGGACCGCAACGACTACGACCACGACGGCAACTTCGACGAGCCCGACGGCTACATCGACCACTTCCAGGCCGTCCACGCCGGCATGGGCGAGGACGCCGGCGGCGGCGCGCAGGGCGACGACGCCATCTGGTCGCACCGCTGGTACGTCAACGGCGACGACTACGGCCTGACCGGCCCCGACGTCTCCGGCAGCCAGAACAAGCAGGGCGGCGCCCGCATCGGCCAGTCGAAGTACTGGCTCGGCGACTACACCACCGAGGGCGAGAACGGCGGACTCGGCGTCTTCTGCCACGAGTTCGGCCACGACCTCGGCCTGCCGGACTACTACGACACCGACGGCGGCGAGAACTCCACCGCCTTCTGGACCCTGATGAGCTCCGGCTCCTGGCTCGGCCACGGCGCCGCCGCGAACGAGGGCATCGGCACCCACCCGGGCCTGATGGGCGCCGAGGAGAAGCTGTTCCTCGGCTGGCTGGACTACGCCGACGCGCCGCTCGGCGCCTCCGGCACGTACACCCTCAACCCCGCCCAGCTGCAGGTCACCGGCAAGAAGCAGGCCCTGCGGGTCGCGCTGCCCGACAAGACCAGCAGCACCTCCTACGCGACGCCCGCCTCGGGCACGCACGCCTGGTGGACGGGCTCGGCCGACGGCCTCAACCAGGCCCTCACCCGCTCGGTGCCCGCCGCCCCGCGCGTCACCGTCAAGGCGAGCGCCTGGTACGAGATCGAGGCCGACTTCGACTACCTCTTCGCCGAGTACTCCCTCGACGGCGGCGCCACCTGGCAGCGCGCCGGCGCGTCCGTCTCCGGATCCTCCGGCGGCAAGTGGACCACCCTGCGCTACTCGTACGACGCCCAGGGCAAGCCGTCCCTCTTCCGCTTCCGCTACCAGAGCGACGGCGGCGTGCACTTCGCGGGCGCGTTCCTCGACGACGTCACGCTGTCCTCCGGCGGCACCACGCTGCTGACCGACGACGTCGAGCAGGGCGCGAACGGCTGGACCGCGCAGGGCCTGTGGAAGATCTCCACGGGCACCGAGACGGCCACCTCGCCGCGCTACTACCTGGTGGAGAACCGCGAGTACGTCGGCAGCGACAAGCTGCTCGCCGAGGGCCCGTACCAGTTCAGCAAGGGAATCACCGCCCCGGACTGGGTGGAGTTCTTCCGCTTCCAGAACGGCATGCTGGTCTGGTACGTCGACCGCTCCTACGACGACAACAACGTCAGCGCCCACCCGGGCGGCGGCGCGTCGATGGTCGTGGACGCCCGCCCGGCGCCGTTCCGCTACGACGACGGCACCGCGCCCAGCAACCGCCGCCAGCCCTTCGACGCCACCTTCGGCCTGGAGCCCACCGACGCCACCTGCCTCCACAAGGAGGTCCTGACCGGCAAGGGCGGCAGCCAGACCGTCACGACGAAGGCCGCCTGCGCCCCGTCCGTCCCCGGCATCCACGTCTTCGACGACACCGACCCGAACGCCTACTACGACCCGACGGCCCCCCAGGCCAGCGTGAAGGTCGCGGGCCACGGCGTGAAGGTCACGGTCACCGGCGACGCGGGCGACGACCTGACGGTGAACGTGGTCAACCCGGCCGCGTAGGCCCCGTCGTACCGACCCTGTTCAAAAAAGGGGCGCCCCGACTCTCCGGGGCGCCCCTGCCTGCTGTTACCCTCCGGTCCACCTGCGGTGGGGGGCACGGCAGGTTCGAGTTCGGGGAGGGACCCGGGTGCTTCGACACACCCTGACGCGGGGCGCGTTCGCCGCCGCGACGGTGATCGCACTGACAGTGGGCAGCGGCCTGACGCCGCTGGCCGGCACGGCGACGGCGGAGGAGCCGGTGCCGGGGGAGGTCGTGGTTCCCGCGGCCCCCAAGCGGTATCCGGTCAGCGCCTGGCCGTATCTGACCGCCCAGTCGAGCTACTACCGGGCGGATGCCGCAGGGACCGAGGGCGTCTTCCACTACCAGGGCGCGGACCGGCAGGTCTTCTGGACCCGGTACGCGGACGGCCGCAGCACCCCGGTATCCCTGCCGGCCGAGACCGGGACGACCATCCTCGGCACGGGCGCCGACACCCTGGCGTTCCTCCGCGAGGGCGAGGTCGAACTGCGCCACGCCGACGGCACCTCGCGCCTTCTGAAGGTCCCCGAAGGGCTGAAGGCGTACGCGGTCTTCGACTCGACCGTGACCGCCTACGAGAGGGTCCTCCAGCCGGACGGGACGTACACGGCCGGCCCGTGGCACCTGCTGTCCCTGCGCCCCGACGGAACGGTCCGGGACCTGCCCCTCACCGGCCCCGACAACACCTTCGTGGGCGGATCCCTCGCCGGCGACCGGTCGGGCATCCTCACGGCGACACGGGTCCAGGACGAGACCCGGCGGTACGGCATCGCCTCCACCGAGACAGGACACGTCGACACGCTCACCACGCCCGTCCCCAAGACGTTCGTCCGAGCGAAGCTCTCTCCCGACCACATCGCCCTGTACAGCGCCGACACCAGCAACCACACGGTGCTGGTGGGCTCGCGAAGCGATCTCTCGGCTCCGCTCACCGAAGTCACGATCGACAACTATCAGGCGAACGGCACCTCGAACCACGAGTTCGCCATCGTCGGCGACTGGCTCGTCTACGTGTCGTCCCGCAACTCCCTCGACGCCAAGCCGATCGCCGGCGGAGCCGCCGTCACCCTGCTCCCCAGGGTGTCCTACGGAGTGTCCGCCGGGCCGGACGGCACCGCCGCCGTCGTCGGCGGCTCCGACCCGGTCGACTGGGGAGTCCGGCGCGTCACCGCGGACGCCTCGGGCAAGCCCGTGGTGACCATGGTGAAGCCGCTGCCCAATCCCGCACGGATCCAGGGCATCGCGCTCGCCCAGGGGCGCCTGTCCGTCGTCGACGACAGCGACTCCTCGGCCTACGAGTACGTACGGGACATCAGCCTCTCCGGCACCCCGGCGTACGGCAGCCGGACGAAGCTCACCGGCACCCCCTTCGCGCCCTGCGCGACGAACGACCACGCCTGCGCCGCGTACCACGCGATGGGCGACGGCCGGCACATACGGCTGGCGCAGCACGACGACACCACCGACTGGTTCCGGCTCGACGGGCCCGGCAAGTACGACCTGCGCGACATCCACCTGCCCAAGGGCGGGGAGATCACGGACGTCTCCGCCGAATACCTGATCCACACCGTCCCCGGCGCGAACGGCACGCCCGGCGTGCAGTCCGTCGTCGACGCCGACGACCGCGTCCTGGAGCAGCGCACGCCGACCGCGGCCGCTCTGTGGACCTCCTGGCTCTGGACCCCCGGAACGACCAGGGGTGTCGTCACCGCCAAGGACCTCGCGACCGGCAAGGCCGTGGACTCGGTGGACACCGGCGCCCCGTGTGTGCCCGAGGAACTCCAGGCCGACGGCCGCTGGCTGTACTGGAGCTGCGGCGCGGAGGGCCCGTCCGGCGTGTACGACCGCACGGCGAAGACCTCGCGGTCCGTGCCCGCCGGTGAGGCACTCCTCGGCGACGGCTACGTCGTCACCCACGACAAGGCCGCCGGCACGCTCGTCCTCACCGGCGCCGACAGCGCGCACCCCGTCAGCCGGGTCGTCGGCAGCCTCCCGGACACCGGTGTCTCGCAGCGGCACACCCGCTGGACCGTCGACCGCTTCGGAGGCCATGTCGCGTACGCGGACGCCGAGGAGCGGGTCCATGTCGTCCCGACCGGCATCGCCGCCCAGCCGCTGTCCGTCCTCACCCGGACGGCCGTCGACACTCTGGAAGCGGGCGACAGCGTGCCGACGCGACTGCTGCGGCTCCGGTTCAGCAAGCCGGCCGGCCCCTGGACGCTGACCGTCCGTCATGCGAAGACCGGAGAGGTGAGCGAGATCGCCGCCGGCGCGGACCTGCGCGGACAGCTGGAGTTCTTCTGGTCCGGGCGGGACACGGCAGGCAACCTGCTGCCCAGCGGGCAGTACACCTGGACCCTGAGCGCCCCGCCGGCCGACGGGGTCGGTCCGGTGCTCCAGCAGAGCGGCGACGTCGTCCTGAGCAACGGACTGTCCCCGGCGAGTACGAGGTTCATGAGCGCCTCGGGTGAGCGGGTGATGGACACGCGCGCCGGAACCGGCGTACGGAAGGGCAAGATCGGCGCCGGCGGCACCGTGACGCTCCAGGTGGCCGGACACGGCGGCGTGCCCGCGACCGGTGTCTCCTCGGTCGTGCTGAACGTGACCGCGACCAACGCGACCGCGAACACCTACATCACGGCCTACCCCTACGGCACGACCCGCCCCACCGCCTCTAGTCTCAACCTGGCGGCCGGGAAGACCGTGCCGAACCTGGTCACCGTCCCTGTCAAGGACGGCAAGGTCACCTTCTACAACCACGCCGGAACCGTCGACCTCATCGCCGACGTGGCCGGCTCCTACACGTCGGGGCCCGGGGTGCTCCTCGAACCGGTGCGGCCCTCCCGCATCCTGGACACGCGCAGCGGTCTGGGTGTCCGCAAGGGTCCGGTGCGCGACAGCGAGGCCGTGTGGCTGAAGGTCGCCGGGCGCGGCGGCGTGCCCACGACAGGGGTCGCGGCCGTCGTGCTCAACGTGACCGCCACCAACCCGACGTCCGGCACGTACGTGACGCTGTACGACAGCGGGTGGCCGAGGGGCTCGAACCTGAATACGGCCGCCGGGGAGACCGTGTCGAACCTCGTCGTCGTCCCCGTGTACGAAGGCGGCGTCTACCTGTACAACCGCAACGGCCAGGTCGACCTCGTCGCCGATGTCGCCGGCTACTTCAGGAGCGGCCTCGGCTCCCTGTTCGAGCCGTTGGCCCCGTCCCGGGCCATGGACACCCGCTACGGAACGGGCGTACGGCAGGGCAAGATCGGTGCCGGACAGACGGTGACCCTCCAGGTCGCCGGCCGTAACGGAGTGCCCTCCACCGGGGTGACGGCCGTGGCGATGAACGTGACCGCGACCAACGCGACCGCGGGCACGTACGTCACCGCCTACCCCTACGGCACGACCCGGCCCACCGCGTCCAACCTCAACCTGCCGGCCGGGAAGACCGTGGCCGGCCAGGTGATCGTCCCCGTCAAGGACGGCAAGGTCACCTTCTACAACCACGGCGGCACGATCGACCTGATCGCCGACGTGGCCGGCTTCTACGCGGAGTAGACCGGGTCAGCGGGTCTCCCGCAGCGCCTCCGCCAGCCCCGCCAGGAACTCCACCACCGCCGCCGGCCCCGCCACCGTGAGGTCGGCGCGGTCGGCGAGGTCGGGGACGGCCCGCGCTTCGGCGGCGGAGCAGACGAGGAGGCCGGGGGTGCCGTCGGAGCGGAGTTTCTCGACGGCGGCGTAGGCGGGCAGGTCGCCGAGGTCGTCGCCCGCGTAGAGGACCGAGGAGGCGCCGATCTCGCGGACGTAGTCGGCGAGGGCGACGCCCTTGTCCATGCCCGGGGGGCGCAGTTCGAGGACCAGGCGGCCGGGTTCGAGGACCAGGCCGTGGGCGGCGGCGAGGTCCGCGAGGGGGCCCTTGAGGGCCTCGTAGGCGCCGTCGGGGTCGGCGGCGCGGCGGGTGTGGACGGCGACCGCGCGGCCCTTCTCCTCGATCCAGATGCCCGGCCAGGCGCCGTGCCGGTCGAGGAAGCCGGGCAGCGCGGCGCGGACCGGGGCGACGCCCGGGTGCGGGGCGGCGGCGTGGACGGTGCCGGTGACGGCGTCCCAGCGCTCGGCGCCGTAGTGGCCGAGGACGACCAGGTGCTCAAGGCCGGGGACGCCGGCGAAGCCCCCGTACCGTACGGCCACTCCGGCGGGCCGGCCGGTGACCACGGCGACGGCGGCCACCCGCGGGGCGAGGGCGGCGAGCGCGGGCACGGCGCCGGGATGGGCGCGGGCGCGCTCGGGATCGGGGACGATCTCGGCGAGCGTCCCGTCGAAGTCGAGGGCCACGACGGCCTTCTCGGGCCGCGCGAGGAGCGCGGCGAGTCCGTCGCGGCCGGCGGCTGTGGTCGGGTGCGGAGGGCTGCTGACCATGCATCCGACCCTACCCAGGGATGCCCGTCCCGTCAGCGGGGCGAAGGGGAAGGCGCGGCCGGGCGGAGGCGCGGCGGGGGCTCAGCGGGCCGGAGGCTCAGCGGCGCTCGGCGCGCTCGGCCCGCACCCGGCGCAGCCGGTTCACGGTCACCGGGTCGTGGGCGAGGGCGCGCGGGTCGTCGAGGAGGGCGTTGAGCAGCTGGTAGTAGCGGGTGGCGGAGAGGCCGAGCTGTTCGCGCACCGCTCGTTCCTTGGCGCCGGGGCCGGGCCAGGAGCGGCGCTCCATGGCCAGGACGGCCCGCTCCCGCTCGCCGAGCTCCCCGAGTTCACTGGTCATACTGACCAACTTATTCCGCGCCGCTCACTCGCCGCTCACTCCGCGCTCTCCGCCGTCGTCGCCTCGCGCGCGAGCCGGCCGAGGATCTCCGAGGGCTTGGCGCCCGGCTCGACCGCCTTGCCGATCTCCGCCTTGACGCTGCTGCTGACCTGCGCCCAGGACGTCTTGCCGACGGGCGGCAGCTGGGAGTCGGGCAGCGCCTCCAGGAACTCGCGCAGGGACGCGTGCTCCGGGTCGGACTGCATGGCGAGGGAGGCGGTGATGGTGGCGGGCAGCAGGTCGTTGTCGCCGGCGAAGCGCAGCACGTTCTCGTCGCTGAAGACGAAGTCGAGGAAGGCGCCGATCTCCTTGCGGTGGCCGTTCTGCTTGAAGCCCATGATCCAGTCGGCGACGCCCATGGTGGCCTTGGCCTTGCCGTCGCTGCCGGGCAGGGCGACCTTGCCGACCTTGACGCCCTGCTTCTCGGCCTCCTGCATGAGGGACGGGTGGCCGTTGAGCATGCCGACCTCGCCGCGCGAGAAGGCGGCGAAGGCCTCCTTGCGGTTGAGCTTGCCGGGGGCGACGGGGCCGGTGAGGCCCTCGCCGACGAGGTGGGTGCGCAGCCAGTCGAAGGTGCGGACGTTCGCCTCGGCGTCGATCTTGTAGTGGTCGGTGCCGTCGGTGTAGCCGCCGCCCCCGCTGAGCAGCCACATCATGGTCTCGGCCTGGGCCTCCTCGGGGCCGAGCGGCAGCGCGAAGGGGTAGGTGACGCCCTTCTTCCGCAGCTTCCGGGCGGCGGCCGCGAGCTCGTCCCAGGTGGTCGGCGGCTCGTCGACGCCGGCCTTCTCGAACAGCTCCTTGTTGTAGAAGAGCAGCCGGGTGGAGGCGACGAAGGGCATGCCGTACTGGGTGCGCTTGTACTCGCCGGCGGAGACCAGCGGGGCGAGGAAGTTGGCCTGCACGGGGATGGAGAGCAGCTCGTCGGCGGAGTAGAGCAGCTCGTCGGCCGCGTAGTCGGCGTAGGCGCCGATCTGTGCGAGGTCGGGGGCCTGGCCGGCCTTGACCAGCTCGGCGACCTTGCGGTCGACGTCGTTCCAGGACTCGATCTGGACCTGGACCTTCACGCCGGGGTTCTTCGCCTCGAAGGCGGCGACGAGGCCGGCCCAGTACTTCTTGGTGGAGTCGCCGCCGGTGAGGTCGTAGTCGGCGGCCACCAGCTTGAGGGTGACGTCGCCGTCGCCGCCGGTGAGGCCGGAGCAGCCGGTGAGGCCGGCCGTCAGGCCGAGTGCTCCGGCCGCCGCGGCCAGTCCCAGGAATCGTCGCCGCTGCACAGCCGTAACCCACCCTTTGCTCTTCGTCGAGGCAATGTTCGCCGCAAGTTTCTCCCGGGTAGCCGCCGGAGGTCTACACCACTCGCGTATCGCTTCTGCAACGCCGGGCCTCCCGGGTCCCGGGCTTTGTATCCACGCGCAACAATCCTCCCCAGTGGACTAGACCTTTCGATCCCCACACGCGAGACTGTTCCCGTGAGACACGTCATCGCCCTCGATGTGGGCGGCACCGGCATGAAGGCCGCCCTCGTCGGGGCGGACGGCACCCTGCTCCACGAGGCGCGCCGGGCCACCGGACGCGAACGCGGCCCCGAGGCCGTCGTGGAGACGATCCTGGGCTTCGCCGAGGAGCTGCGCACCCTCGGCCAGCAGCGGTACGGCGAGCCCGCCGCGGCCGCCGGCGTCGCCGTGCCCGGCATCGTCGACGCCACGGACGGCATCGCCGTCTACGCCGCCAACCTCGGCTGGCGCGACGTCCCCATGCGCGCCCTGCTCAGCGAGCGGCTCGGCGGCATCCCCGTCGCCCTCGGCCACGACGTGCGCACCGGCGGCCTCGCCGAGGGCCGCATCGGCGCCGGCAACGGCGCCGACCGCTTCCTCTTCGTCCCGCTCGGCACCGGCATCGCGGGCGCCATCGGCATCGGCAGCGCCATCGAGGCCGGCGCCCACGGCTACGCCGGCGAGATCGGCCACATCGTCGTCCGCCCCGGCGGCACGGAGTGCGGCTGCGGCCAGCGCGGCTGCCTGGAGCGGTACGCCTCCGCCTCCGCCGTCTCGCTCGCCTGGGCCGCCGCCTCCGGCGACCCGGACGCCGACGCCGCCGACTGCGCCAAGGCCGTCGAGTCCGGCGATCCGGCCGCCGTACGGGTCTGGCAGGACGCCGTCGACGCGCTCGCCGACGGCCTGGTCACGGCCCTCACCCTGCTGGACCCCCGCACGCTCATCATCGGTGGCGGTCTCGCCGAAGCAGGGGAAACGTTGTTCACACCCCTTCGGGCCGCCGTGGAGGAGCGCGTCACGTTCCAGAAGCTGCCCGCCATCGTCCCGGCGGCCCTCGGGGACACCGCCGGATGCCTGGGCGCGGGCCTCCTCGCCTGGGACCTGATCGCCCACTCACCGGCCCCGTCCGCCGACTCGGAGGTATCCGCCTGATGGCCGTTTCCACAGTTCTCGCCGGGGCCCGTGTGGTGCTGCCGACCGGAATCGTCGAGAACGGACGAGTGATCGTCGAGAACGGCCGCATCGCAGGCTCCGCCCCTGCCGGAGCTCCCACGGTCGACCTCTCCGGCCACTGGCTCGTGCCCGGCTTCGTCGACCTGCACAACCACGGCGGCGGCGGCGCGTCCTTCACCTCCGGCACCGTCGACGAGGTCCTCCACGGCGTCCGCACCCACCGACTGCACGGCACGACCACCGTCGTCGCCTCCTTCGTCACCGGCGACATGGACTTCCTCACCGCCCGCGCCGGCCTGCTCTCCGAGCTCGCCGAGCAGGGCGACATCGCCGGCATCCACTTCGAGGGCCCCTTCATCTCCCCGTGCCGCAAGGGCGCCCACGACGAGACCCTGCTGCGCGACCCCGAGCCGGCCGAGGTCCGCAAGCTCGTCGACGCGGCCCGCGGCCAGGCCCGCATGGTCACCCTCGCCACCGAACTACCCGGCGGCCTCGACTCCGTACGGCTGCTCGCCGAGCACGGCGTCATCGCCGCGATCGGCCACACGGACGCCACGTACGAGCAGACGCGGGCGGCCATCGACGCCGGCGCCACCGTCGCCACCCACCTCTACAACGCGATGCCCGGCCTCGGCCACCGCGCGCCCGGCCCCGTCGCCGCGCTCCTGGAGGACGAGCGGGTCACCGTCGAGCTCATCAACGACGGCACCCACCTGCACCCGGCCGCCCTGGAGCTGGCCTTCCACCACGCCGGCCCGGAGCGCGTCGCCCTCATCACCGACGCCATGGACGCGGCCGGCTTCGGCGACGGCCGCTACATGCTCGGCCCGCTGGAGGTCGAGGTGAAGGACAGCGTGGCGCGACTCGTCGAGGGCGGCTCCATCGCGGGCTCCACCCTGACGCTGGACCGGGCGTTCAAGCGCGCCGCGACCGTCGACGGACTGCCCGTCGAGTCCGTCGTCCAGGCCATCTCCGCCAACCCGGCGAAGCTCCTCGGCGTGTACGACCGGGTGGGCTCCCTGGAGGCCGGCAAGGACGCGGACATCGTCGTCCTCGACGCGGAGTTCGAGGTCAGGGGCGTGATGCGCAAGGGCGAGTGGCTGGTCGATCCCCGCGTGCGGTGACGTCACCACGACGTGCGGCACGTTGTCTCAAGGCGGTTGGTCCCGGGTCTGGGCCAACCGCCTTCTGTTTGGCATGATCAGGGCGCCGAGAAAGCCGGTGACGAGACAGCCGGCGCCGAGACAGCCGGTGAGCAGCCGGTGGGACGACACGACGGGGGTGGACCCGGTGATCCTCACAGTCACCCTCAACACGGCGCTCGACCTCACCTACCGCGTGCCCGCCCTCGTCCCGCACGCCTCTCACCGGGTCACCCAGGTCATCGAACGCCCCGGCGGCAAGGGCCTGAACGTCTCCCGCGTGCTCGCCGCACTCGGCCACGAGACCGTCGTCACCGGCTTCGCCGGCGGCCCCACCGGTGACGTGCTGCGCGGTCTGCTCGCCGCGACCGCCGCCGACCTGCCCGGCCGGGTCCATGACGCGCTCGTACCCACCGCCGGCGCAACCCGCCGCACCGTCGCCGTCGTCGACGCCGCCAGTGGCGACACCACCCAGCTCAACGAACCCGGCCCGGCCATCACCCCCGCCGAATGGGCCGCGTTCACCGCCCGCTTCACCGAACTCCTCGACGGAGCCCGGGCGGTGGCGCTGTGCGGCAGCCTCCCGCCGGGCATCCACGTCGGCGCCTACGCCGAACTCGTCCGGCTCGCCCGCGCCGCCGGCGTCCCCGTACTGCTCGACACCAGCGGCGAACCACTGCGCCGCGGCATCGCCGCCCGCCCCGACATCGTCAAGCCCAACGCGGAGGAACTCGCCCAGCTCACCGGCTCCCGCGAACCCCACCGCGCCACCCGCGACGCACGCCGCCGCGGCGCGCACGCGGTCGTCACCTCGCTCGGCCCCGAGGGCCTGCTCGCCGTCACCCCCGACGGCCTCTGGCAGGCGGCCCCGCCCGCCCCCGTACAGGGCAACCCGACCGGCGCGGGCGACTCGGCCGTCGCCGCGCTCCTCGCCGGCCTGGTCGACGGCGCCGACTGGCCCACCCGCCTCACCCACGCCGTCGCCCTCTCCGCCGCGACCGTACTCTCCCCGGTCGCGGGCGAGTTCGACGAGCCGGCGTACGAGGCCCTGCTCCCCCGCGTCATGCTGCACGAACCGGCGACGGCGGCGTAGCGAACCACAGAGTCCAGGCGGGGTCGCCCGCCGTGGCGCAGCATCCCCTACTCTTTTCGCCATCTTTGTGTCCAGAACCCCCCTTTTCCGCCCCGCAGCAGATCGACTTGTATGTCTTTGCGACTCGACTAATCGAACGGAGACTCGAATGCGCGGAAAGCGAATCGCGGCGACGTTGGGGACCGCCACGGCTGCCCTGTCCCTGGCCCTGTCCATGTCCGGCTCCGCCTACGCGGCAAATGGGGGCGTGAGGGGCTGCAGCACCACTGGCGCATACGGGGACTACTACTACGACAACTACTACGGCCCGGATGCCACGATCAGCATCAAGATGAACCTCACGGACACTCTCGCCGACGGGAACAGCGTCCGCGTGAGGATGCTCTCCAAGGACGTCAACGGGCGGTGGGTCTTCTGGCCCTGGCGCACGAACAGCAGTGGAAACGGCACCACGAAGACCTGGCAGACCACCGCCTCGTACAGCGGGGGGCTCTTCGATATCGGTATCCAGGTAGCCCGGATGAACCCCGACGGAACCGTCAGGAACAGCTGCACCGACTGGTGACAGAAACGGCCGTGAGGCCGACCCGTTTCGGAGTCACCTCACGGCCTTCCCGGCATCCAGTGATGAGTCAACCGTCAGTTCGTCACATGCCCCGCCTTCAGCGAGACCTGGTCGAGTATCGCGTCGCACTGGTCCCCCGCCTCGCAGGAGATCTTCAGCCCGTTCTCGCCCTTCTTGAGCGAGACGTAGGCGTAGGTGTTGGTCCAGCCCTTCGCCCAGTCCCCTTCCGCGGCCTTGGCGAAGTTCGACATGTTCAGCGAGCGCGGCTGGCCGTCATTGACGGTCAGCGAGGTCTTGGCGTCCTTGCCCGGCACGCTGTAGGTGATGTAGATCGTGTACTCGCCGTCCTGGGGCACGTTCACGGTCCAGCTCGCCGAGCCGCCCTGCCCGTTGAAGTTCACGTAGGCGCCGTCCGCGCCCTTCGCGCCGGGGATGTCCCTGGCCAGGGTCGCGGGGCCGCCCAGCTTCAGCGTCGCCGCGTCCTGCTTCGGCAGCTCCTGCGGGGGCTGCGAGGAGGGGCTCGGGTCGGTCGAGGGGGACTCGGAGACCTGGGTCGGGGCGCCCGTCGGCGTGCCGCCGCCGCCCGCGTTGGCGCCCTCGTTGCCCGTGTTGCTGATCACGGCCGCGGCGATGCCGATGACGACGACCGCGACGACGGCCACGGCGCCGATGAGCAGACCCTTGGTGTTGGGACCGCGGCCGCCGCGGCCGGTCGCGACCGGCGGCGCGGGCCGGGTCGGGGCGCCGCCCGGGTAGGTCTCGGGGGCCGCGTACTGCGGGTGCGGCTGGCCGTAGCCGCCCGGCTGCTGCCCGTACGCCTGCTGCTGCGGCACGTGCGCCTGCGCGGCCTGGGCGTGGTGGGCCTGCGCGTGGCCGCCGTACTGGCGCTCGCCGACCGCGCGGACCTGGTTGTACGAGGTGCGGGGGACGCCCTGCCGCGCCGCCGGACCCGGGTAGCCGTAGCCGCCGCCCGTGGGCGGCTGGGCTCCTGCCGCCTGCCCGTCCGCGTACAGATAGCCGAACGGATCGTCGTCCTCGGGCGTCTTCGCGCCGTCGTTACCGGCAGCCATCCGGGTCACTCCTTTTCCCTGCTCGCCAGCCGTCGCCGACCGGCCGAGCCTACCTCGAACGGCCCTCCGGCCGGTCTGGTGCCGTGTGTACGAGCGGTGAACGAAACCGCGGTGCGGCGCTCGGCGGACTCTCAACCGGCCCTGCGGTGCACCTTCGAGCGCGACCGCTTCTCGATGTACATCCGCTGGTCCGCGCTGTTGAGGACCTCTTCCACCGTCATGCCGCACTCCGCCCAGCCGATGCCGAAGCTGGCCCCGACGCGCACGGCCCGTCCGTCCACCCGGATCGGCGGGATGATCGCGTTGCGCAGCCGTACGGCGAGGTCGGCGGCGTCCGCCGCGCCCAGGCCGTCGGCGAGGACGACGAACTCGTCGCCGCCGAGCCGGGCGACCGTGTCCCCGTCCCGTACGCCCGTGGTGAGCCGGCGGGCGACCTCGATGAGGACGGCGTCGCCGGTGTGGTGCCCGAAGCGGTCGTTGATCGACTTGAAGCCGTCGAGGTCGCAGAAGAGGACGGCGAGGCCCTTGGTGCCGTCGTCGACCTCGCCGCCGGTGGGGGCGACGGTGTGCACATGGTGGTCGTACGCGCCGCCGGCGCCGCCGACCGGCGAGAAGCCGAAGCCGTGCTCGCGCTCGTACCCGTAGTCCGAGCCGTAGTCCGACCCGTAGTCCGAGCCGTAGTCCGTCCCGTACTCGGATCCGTACTCGGATCCGCGCTCGCCGTCGTAGGCGGGCTCATACGCGGGGCCGCGCGGTGCGGGGGCGGTGTCGCCGGCGCCCGCGAAGGGGCGCTCGCAGATCCGGGCGGAGAGCCGGGAGCGCAGCTCGGCGCTGTTGGGGAGGCCGGTGAGGGCGTCGTGCGAGGCGCGGTGGGCGAGCTGGAGCTCGTGCCGCTTGCGCTCCTCGATGTCCTCGACGTGGGTGAGGAGGAAGCGGGGGCCGTCGGCGGTGTCGGCGACGACGGAGTTGCGGAGGGACACCCAGACGTACGTGCCGTCGCGGCGGGCGAGGCGCAGCTCGGCGCGGCCGCCCTCGGCGGAGGTGCGGAGCAGGGTGCCTATGTCCTCGGGGTGGACGAGGTCGGCGAAGCTGTAGCGGCGCATGACGGAGGCGGGGCGGCCGAGGAGGCGGCACAGGGCGTCGTTGGTGCGCAGGAGGCGGCCGTGCTGGTCGCCGCCCATCTCGGCGATGGCCATGCCCGAGGGCGCGTACTCGAACGCCTGCCGGAACGACTCCTCGCTGGCCCGCAGGGCCTGCTGCTCGCGCTCCAGGCGGATGAGGGCGCGCTGCATGTTGGAGCGCAGGCGCGCGTTGCTGATCGCGATGGCGGCCTGGGAGGCGTACATCTGGAGCGCCTCGCAGCCCCAGGGACCGGGGTGGCGGCCGTTGCGCGGACGGTCGACGGAGATGACGCCGAGCAGCTCGCGGCCGGATCCGGAACCCGAGCCCGAACCCGAGCCCGAGCCGGACTGCGGGCCGGGGGATCCCGCCGGGTGGGCGGAGCGGACGCTGGGCGCGTACATCGGCGCGTAGAGCCGGTCGTGCGGGTGCCACTCGTCCTCGAAGCGGGGCGCGGGGCCCTCGGTGTGCCACTGCGGGACGTCGTCCTCGATGAGCACCCAGCCCTCGGTGTGCGGGATGAAGCGCAGGTCGCCCCATGCCTCGCCCATGGCGAGACGGCGGTCCCAGGAGGCGCGGGAGCCGACCCGGCCGGTGATCAGGGCCTCGGCGGCGGGGCTGCCGGCGAACGCCGACACGACCAGGTCGCCGTCGGGGCGCACGAGGTTGACGCAGGCCAGCTCATAGTTGAGCCCGTTGACGATGCCGTCGGCGACGGCCTGCACGGTGTCCGCCAGGCTGCGGGCGGTGTTGAGGTCCGCCACGACCCGGTGCAGCTGCCGCAGGGTCGCAAGACGGACGTACGGCTCCGACTCGGTCTCCATTGCTCGCTCTCCCCGAGACCTCGACAGCTGACTCCAGGGTTCTCATCGGCTCATCGGCTACGTGGTGCAGTGTTCCCGCCACTGAATCACAGCGAGCTGTGCACCCGGTACACAGGGTCAACAATTAGCGCCCTCTGTGACTCAAGTCACACGCTCTTCATGAGCCTTCATGAGCCTTCATGAGCCCCGGTCCTAGGACCCACGAGGGAAGACCGCTGGTCCCGGGGCCCGATGCGGCGGCCGCCGGGCCCGGACTAGCGTGCGAGTGTGCTGCAGAAGACGCCCGCGCTCGGGACCCCCGCCGTCGACCTGGCCATCCCTCATGCTGAGGGGGTGAGCAACGACGCGTTCAAGGCCGCCATGGCCCGCCTCGCGGCGGGCGTCGTCCTGGTGACGGCCCACGACCCGGAGGACGGCCCGCACGGCGAGGACGTCGGCATGACCGCCACCGCCTTCCTGTCGGTCTCCCTCGACCCGCCGCTCGTCCTGGTCAGCCTGCGCAACGGCTCCCGCATGGACGACGTGCTCACCGAGGTGCCGGTCTGGGCGGTCTCGCTGCTCGCCGAGAGCCAGCGGCACGTCGCCGGCCGCTTCGCCATGAAGGGCCGCGTCAGCGACCGGCTGCTCTTCGCCGACGTGCCGTACACCCGCGGCCCGCACAGCAACGCGCCCCTGATGGGCGGCGCGCTCGCCACCCTCGAATGCCGTACGGAGAGCCGCGTCGTCGCCGGCGACCACACCCTCGTCATCGGCCGCGTACTCGCGACGACGCTGCCGTCGGCGGAGGGCAACCCCCTGACCTACTTCAAGGGCCGCTACCGGACGCTGGGCTGAGCGACGCGGCCCCGCGGGGCCGGGCGCTCCGTCAGCCCCAGTCCTTCGCCTGCCGCCCGCGCTTCGTCTCCGCCCGCTGCTTCTTCTCCCGCAGCCGCCGCTCGTTGATGCCCCGCGGGATCTTCGTCGGGCGGCGCGGCTTCGGGGGCGGGGCGGTGGCCTCGGCGAGCAGCGCGGCGAGACGCACGGCGGCGGTCTCGCGGTTGCGCCACTGGGAGCGGTGCTCGGAGGCGCGGACGGTGACGACGCCGTTCACCAGGCGGCCGGCGAGCCGCTCCAGGGCGCGCGCCTTCCACACCTCGGGCAGGGCCTCCGTCGCCGCCAGGTCGAAGCTCAGCTCCACCTTCGAGTCGGAGGTGTTGACGTGCTGGCCGCCCGGCCCGGACGACCGCGAGAAACGCCACAGGAGCTCGGCCTCGGGAAGCGAGACGGAGCCGCGGATCGGATAGGGACCGGACATGTCTTCCATGTTCCCCGGCCCCCGCCGGTCCGTCACTCTGTTTTCGCACGGCAACCACGACGGGAACCGCCCCGCCTCACCGTGCGTTATCGATTTCGACGACAGCACCTCAGAAAGGGACTTCCCATGGCTGTAAGCCTCTCCAAGGGCGGCAACGTCTCCCTGACCAAGGAGGCCCCGGGCCTCACCGCCGTCACCGTGGGCCTCGGCTGGGACGTCCGTACGACCACGGGCACCGACTTCGACCTCGACGCCTCCGCCATCGGCGTCGACGCCACCGGCAAGGTCGTCTCCGACGGCCACTTCGTCTTCTTCAACAACAAGTCGACGCCGGACCAGACCATCGTCCACACCGGCGACAACCGCACCGGCGAGGGCGGCGGCGACGACGAGCAGATCAACGTCAACCTGGCGGGCCTCCCGGCCGGCGTCGACAAGATCGTCTTCCCGGTCTCCATCTACGACGCGGTCAACCGCGCGCAGAACTTCGGCCAGGTCCGCAACGCGTACATCCGCATCGTCAACCAGGCCGGCGGCGCCGAGATCGCGCGCTACGACCTGTCGGAGGACGCCGCCGTGGAGACCGCCATGGTCTTCGGCGAGCTGTACCGCAACGGCGCCGAGTGGAAGTTCCGCGCGGTCGGCCAGGGTTACGCCTCGGGCCTGGAGGGCATCGCCCGCGACTTCGGCGTCAACATCTGACGTACGGCGGCCGGAAGGCCATACGCAGAGCCCCGGCGGCCGGAAGGCCATACGCAGAGCCCCGGCATCCGGCGCCCCGCCCGGTCCGGGGCTCTACGCTTTCCCGGTGATCGTCGAACCCCTGGTCGCCAAGGACCCGCGCGACATCCCCGGCCCGCTGCTCACCGAACTCACCGGCCTCTACGCCTCCAACCACGAGTTCCAGCAGCTCAGCGGCGACTTCCCGGACCCCGACCACATCACCCCCGAGCAGGTCGCCGCCGCCCTCGCCGACGAGCTCGCGCAGCCGACCGCCGAGGTGCTGCTCGCCCGCTCCGAGGGCCGTCTGGTCGCCGTCGCGGTCACCCTCGGCCGGCACCCCGACCCGGTCCAGGCCGACCCGTGGCTCGGCCTGTTGATGGTGCACGCCGAGGAGCAGCGCGCCGGGTACGGCCGGCGGCTCGCCGCGTACGTCGAGGAGAGCTTCCGCTCCGAGGGCCGACAGGGCCTGCGGCTCGCCGTACTGGAGAACAACCCGCGGGCGCTCGCCTTCTGGACCTCGCTCGGTTACGAGGAGACCGCGCGCCGCCCGGACCTGGCGCACGGCCGCCCGTGCATCGTGATGCGCAAGGCCCTCTGAGCCTGCTGAACCATCAGGCCCATCAGGGCCATCAGGGCCATCAGGGCCATCAGGGCCATCAGGGCCATCAGGGCCTGAGCCTGCCGAGTCCTCTGACGTCCGGTCAGGGCTTGGCGGGCTTCTCGTCCCCGTACAGCCACACCTTCCACACGTCCGACAGGTCCTCGCCCGCCACCGACTCCGCGTACTTCGTGAAGTCCTCGGTGGTGGCGGTGGCGTACCGGCGCTTCGCCGGCCAGCCCGACAGGATCTCGTAGAAGACGTCGTCGCCGACCTTCTGCCGGATCTTGTGCAGCACCATCGCGCCCCGCTGGTACACGGGCGAGGCGAACAGGTCCTCGGAGCTGGGCGGCGCGGCCGGCGGGAAGGCCCAGGCGTCGTTGTTCGCGAACGCCTTCTCGAAGCTCTTCTGCGCCGGGTGGTGCTGGAAGTCCTCCTCGTACAGCCACTCCCCGTACGTCGCGAAACCCTCGTTCAGCCAGATGTCCTTCCAGCTCGCGGGCGTCACGGAGTCGCCGTACCACTGGTGCGCCAGCTCGTGCACGAGCGTGCTCTCCTCGAAGGAGGAGTCCGGGAAGATGGGCCGGCCCTGCGTCTCCAGGGCGTAGCCGAGGTCGCCGTCGCGCTCGACGATCGCGCCGGCGGCGGCGAAGGGGTACGGCCCGAAGTTCTGCTGCTCCCAGTCGAGGATCTCCGGGATCCTCGCGCGCAGCGCGGCGCTCTTCGCGGCGACGGACGGGTCGGCGGCGGTCAGCACCGGCACCTTGGCCTTGCCGAGGACGGCGGTCGTCGTCGAGGTGTCGAAGTGGCCGATCGCGAGCGTCGCGAGATAGCTCGCCATCGGCTCGGCCACGTGCCAGACCGAGGTCGTGGTGCGCCCGTCGGCGCTCTTGCGCTCGGAGGTCAGCACGCCGTTGGAGACGGCCTGGAGGCCCGCCGGGACGGTGACGGTGACGTCGTAGGACGCCTTGTCGGACGGGTGGTGGTTGCCGGGGAACCAGGCCATGGAGCCGGTCGGTTCGCCGACCGCGACGGCCCCGTCGGCCGTCTTGAGCCAGCCCTCCTCGGAGCCGTCCGAGTCGGTGATGGTCTTCGGCACGCCGGCGTACGTGACGGTCGCGACGAACCGCTTCCCGGCGTCGATGTCGTCGCGCGGGCGCAGCGTCAGCTCGTTGCCGGCCCGGTTGACGGCGGCGGGCGCGCCGTCGACGGTCGCGTCGCGCACGGTGAGCCCGGCGAGGTCCAGGTTGAAGGCGCTGAGGTCCTGGGTGGCCCGCGCGGTGATCTCGGCGCGGCCGTCGAGCCGGCCGCTCGCGGGGTCGTACGACAGGGTGAGCGCGTAATGGCTCACGTCGTAGCCGCCGTTGCCGAGCTTGGGGAACAACGGGTCGCGCAGCCCGGCCGCACCGGGCGTGCCCCGCACTCCCCCACCGCCCGCGCCGCTGCCGGTGCACCCGGCGGCGAGCAGGGCGAAGGCGACGGCCACGGCTCCGGCCCGGACTCGGCTGCGCGTATTCACGAACCGATCCTAAACAGACGTACGAACACTTCGCGGGCAGGACGACGGCGCCCGGCGGGGGAACCGGGCGCCGTCGCGCATGAGGGGGCGTCAGCCGCGCCAGTCGTGCCAGTCGTGCCAGTCGCGCCAGTCGCGCCAGTCGCGCCTGTCGCGCCTGTCGTGGCAGCCGCGTCAGCCGTGCCCGTCGCGTCAGTCGTCGAGGGACGCCACGCCCGCCTGGGCGAACTTCTCGTCGAGGTCGCCGGAGGGCGCACCGGCCACGCCGATGCCGGCGATCGGTGCACCGCCCGCGGTCACCGGGGCGCCGCCGGCGAGGAAGAGGGTGCCGGGGATGTCCTTCAGGTTCGGGGCGGTGGCGAGCCGGCCGGCGAGGACGGAGGTCGGGGCGTTCCAGGAGACGGCGGTGAACGCCTTGCGGACGGCCGACTCGTAGGACTGCGGGCCGGCGCCGTCGCCGCGCAGCGTCACGACGGTGTTTCCGTTGCGGTCGACGACGGCGACGGAGACGCGCTGGTTCTCCTTCTCGGCGGCCTTCAGCGTGGCCTGCGCGGCCTTGGTGGCGGCGTCGATCGTCAGGTGGGTGGACTGGCGCAGGTTGTCGTTGTCCGCGTCGGCCTTGGCTACGACCGCGGCGGGGGCGGCCTGCGGGGCGGTGGCGTTCGCGGAGACGGCGCCGAAGGTGCCGGCCGCGAGGACGACGGCGGCGGTGGTGCCGAGGAGGAACTTCTTCTTCATGGCGGTCTCCTGAGGGTCCGGGGGGGGAGGGATGCGGGGGGGGCGAGGAAGGACGTTGTTCCGTTCGCTCTGCATCGATCCTCCGCCCGGATCCGGCGCCGACCGGTCCGCGTTCCGGCTGCCGCCGGCGCGCATAGTGGTGGACAGGGAGGTCAGCCGATCGGTTGATGCCGGCCTGGCCCCGCTGGGCCAGGATGGACACGTATACCCAGGTCAGACGCGTATGGCAGGCAGCGGAGAAGGTGGACGATGGAACGGGACCCGGACGCCCGCTGGCTGGCGCGGGTCATGCACGTCGCCTTCTTCCTCCTCCTCGGCGCCTCGCTCGCCCGCTTCCTGCTGCGCCACCCCTGGGAGGACCGCAGCCCCTGGATCGTCGCGCTCTCCGGCGCGCTCGCCTCCCTCTACCTCCTCGGCCCCGTCCTCGGCACCCGCGCCACCCCGCGCCGGATCGCCTGGCTGGGCACGGTCGTGGCCGTGTGGATGGTCCTGGTGGTGCTCGCGCCGAGCTTCGCCTGGTGCGCGGTGCCGCTCTTCTACACGGGCCTGCGCACCCTGCCGCCGCGCGCCGCGCTCGGCCTGGTCACGCTCCTCACCGTGTTCGTCGTGACCGCGCAGGTGCAGCTCTCGCACGGCGGCTTCGACCCCAACCTGGTGATCGCCCCGCCGGCCGTCGCCGCCATCGCGACCGCCGTCTTCGTACACGCCGAGCGGCAGGCCGAACGGCAGCGGACGCTCATCGAGGACCTCATCCGCACCCGCCGCGAGCTGGCCGCGACCGAGCGCCGCGAGGGCACCCTCGCCGAACGGCAGCGCCTTTCGATGGAGATCCACGACACGCTCGCGCAGGGGCTGTCGAGCCAGCAGATGCTGCTCCAGGCCGCCGACCGCACCTGGGACAGCGACCCGGCGACCGCCCGCCGCCATGTCCGTACGGCCGAGTCGATCGCCGACCGCAACCTCGCCGAGGCCCGCCGCTTCGTGCACGACCTTGCCCCGGCCGACCTCGCGGAGGGCGGCGGCCTGGAGGAGGCGCTGCGCGGGCTCGCCACCCGCGAGTCCGGCGCCGACCTGGAGGTGCGCTGCCATGTCGACGGCACCCCGGACCGGCCGCTGCCCGACCGGGTCCAGTCGGCGCTGCTCCGCATCGCGCAGGGCGCCCTCGCGAACGTCCGCGAGCACGCCGGCGCCACCTCCGCCGCACTCACCCTCACGTACCTCGACGACCAGGTCGTCCTGGACGTCGCCGACGACGGCCGCGGTTTCGACCCGGACCGGTCGCCGTCCTCGGAGGGCGTACGAGGGCACGGGCTGCCCGCGATGCGGGTGCGCGCACAGCAGCTGGGCGGCACGCTGACGATCGAGTCCACCCCGGGCGAGGGCACCGTGCTCTCCGCCGCGATCCCGCTGGAGGTACGTCCGTGACGCCCGCGACGCCCGTGACGCCCGCGACCGAGCCCGTCCGCATCCTGCTCTGCGACGACCACGCCGTCGTACGCGCCGGTCTGCTCGCCCTGCTCGGCAGTGCGCCCGGCATCGAGGTGGTCGGGGAGGCGGGCAGCGGCGAGGAGGCGGTCGCGATGGCCGCGCACCTCCGGCCGGACGTGGTCCTGATGGACCTCCAGCTCGGCGCGGGCATCGACGGCGTCGAGGCCACCCGCCGGATCGCGCCGACCGGGGTGCACGTACTCGTCCTCACCACGTACGACACGGACGCCGACATCACCCGGGCGATCGAGGCGGGCGCCACCGGCTACCTCCTGAAGGCCGAGCGGCCCGAGGAGCTGTTCGCGGCGATCCACTCCGCCGCCCAGGGCCGCACGACGCTGTCGCCGCCGGTCGCCAGCCGCGTCATGGACCGGATGCGGGGCGCCGCCCGGCCCACGCTGACCGACCGGGAGCGCGACATCCTCGGCCAGCTGGCGCACGGCCTCGGCAACCGGGAGATCGCCCGCGCGCTGTTCATCAGCGAGGCGACGGTCAAGACCCACCTGGGCCGGATCTACGCGAAGCTCGGTGTCGACACGCGGGCGGGCGCCGTGGCGGTGGCGAAGGAACAGCGTTTGCTCTCCTAGGAGCTCGGGAGGCTGCTACTGTGCGCTTCCGTTCCAGCGCACACTGTCACGCCCCCGTGGGAGCGCACGTGAAGATCACCATCGTCGGCGGCGGGCCCGGCGGCCTGTACTTCTCGATCCTGATGAAGCGCCAGGACCCCTCCCACGAGATCACGCTGTACGAGCGGAACCCGGCCGGCTCCACCTACGGCTGGGGCGTCACCTACTGGGCCGGGCTCCTCGACAAGCTGCGCGCCGGCGACCCGGAGTCGGCGGAGGCCATCGCCGCCGCGTCCGTCACCTGGACCGACGGCGTGGCCATCGTCCGCGACGAGCGCACCGTGCACCGCGGCGACGCCGGCTTCGGCGTCGGCCGCCGCACGATGCTGGACCTGCTCGCCGACCGGGCCCGCGAGCTGGGCGTACGGGTCGAGTACGAGCACGCCGTCGACGGCCCCGACGCCCCCGAGCTCGCCGACGCCGACCTGGTCGTGGCCGCCGACGGCGTGAACAGCGTGCTGCGCGAGGCGCACCCGGACCGCTTCGGCGCCGAGGTCACCAGCGGCCGCAACCACTACGTCTGGCTGGGCACGACCAAGGTCTTCGACTCCTTCAGCTTCGCCTTCAAGGAGACCGAGCACGGCTGGATCTGGTGCTACGCGTACGGCTTCAGCGGCGAGCAGTCGACCTGCGTGGTGGAGTGCGCGCCGGACACCTGGACGGGCCTGGGGCTCGACCGGACGAACGAGGCCGACAGCCTGCGCCTCCTGGAGAAGCTGTTCGCCGACCTGCTCGACGGCGAGCCGCTGATCGGCCGCGAGCAGCACGGCGGCGGCGCCCCGGCCCAGTGGCTGAACTTCCGCACCCTGACCACCCGGACCTGGCACCACGGCAACACCGTCCTGCTCGGCGACGCCGCCCACACCACCCACTACTCCATCGGCGCGGGCACCACCCTGGCCCTGGAGGACGCCCTGGCGCTGGCCGCCGCCCTGCGCGCCGGTGCCGACGACCTGCCGGCCGCCCTCGCCGCGTACGGCCGCAGGCGACGCGCCGAACTGGTCTCGGCCCAGAGCGCGGCCCGCTACAGCGCCCAGTGGTACGAGAACCTGCCCCGCTACATGCGTCTGGAGCCGGCGCAGATGTTCGCCCTCCTCGGCCAGCGCCACTCCCCGCTGCTCCCGCACATCCCGCCCCAGCTCTACTACCGCCTCGACCACGCCGCCGGCCGCCTGGAGTCCCTCCGCCGCCTCAAGCGCTGGCTGGGCCCCCGCCTGGCGAGGGCGGCACACCGGGGCTGAGGGCCCGGGGCACGGCGAGCGCGGCGGGCACGGCGGGCGCGGCGAGCGGTGGGCACCGGGCATGGGACCATCGAACCGTGCTCGACATCGGCTACTCGCTCTCCCGCCGCTTCCCCGACCCCCCGCAGACGGACTACCGCCGCGCGGACGTCCACGCGCTGCGCCACGACCTGTTCTGCGGCGACGTCTACCTCGCGGACACGGAGAAGGACCAGGAGGTGTCCACAGCCTGGGGATGGGTGCCGGTGCTCGACTTCGCGTGGGCGCTGTGCGACATCGTCGAGCAGCTCGACCGCGACCCGCGCGGCAGCCGCGCCGCGCAGCCGCAGTACGCGGAGCTCGACTTCACCGAGTCCTCGGACGTCATGATCTTCGAGCGCCGCTTCGGCTGGGTGGACGTCGAGGCCGACTGGATGCCGGGCAACGAACCGCCGCTCACCTTCGGCCATGCCCAACTGCGCCGCGAGGCCCGCGACTTCCTGCACGACCTGATCGCCGACCTCGTCGACATGCACGAGGGCCTGGCCGACAACCCGGTCGTGTGGGACCTCCAGGCCCGCTTCCCCCGCGTGCCCTGACTCCCCGTATCCGTATGGGTCAGTCCTCCACCCGCACCCCCAACTGCGCCGCGAACACCGGCGCCAGATCGAGCAGCTGCGCCGTGGAGATCACGGCCCCGGCCAGGGCGTCGACCCCGCGCGCGATCTCCAGCCGCTGCACCGTGCGCAGGTCCACGTCCTTCAGCCGCGCCCCGCTGAAGTCCGCCCCGACCAGGACGCAGTCCCGGAACTCCACCCGCTCCAGGTGTGCGCCCCCGAAGTCGGGCTCGCTCAGCACGCACCCGTCGAAGACGACGTCCTTCAGCTTCGCCTTCCGCAGATTCAGATAGTCCGCCTTTCCTCCCCTCACCCACACCCGCTCAAGGACCGCCCCGTGCAGCTGCGTCCCGCCGAGCCGCGCGTCCACGACCTCCACGTCCCGCAGCTGCGCCTCCGCGAGGTCGGTGCCCACGCCCCGTACCCCCTCCAGCACCGAGTCGAGGAAGCGCGCCGCCGTCAGCCGCGCCTCGTCGAGCGCGCAGTCGCGCAGGGCGCAGTCCAGGAACCGGGCGCCCTGGCCGTCCTGGCCGGCCAGGTCGAGACCGGTGAGCTCCAGGCCGTCGTAGTCCCCGTCGGGCTCCAGGCCCCCTTCGTACGCCTCCAGCTCCGGCAGCCGGACCTCGGGCCGGCGCACCGCCGGGACGGGCTTCCTCTTCCTCGTACTCGTCATGCCACCCATCGTGACGCACACCACTGACAACGCCCCGGCCCCGATGTCACGAACCCGGCCCCGCCGCCCGTCCCATGCGTGAACCCCGGCACCGAGCCGGGCGCACGAGGGAGTCGGAAAGATGCGGAACATCACCATCGTCGGCGGCGGCTTCGCCGGACTCACCGCCGCCGTCACCGCCGCCGAGGCGGGCGCCCGGGTCACCCTGCACGAGGCGCACCACACCCTCGGCGGCCGGGCGCGCACCGCCGAGGGCCCGTACCTGACCAACGAGGGCCCGCACGCGATCTACAGCGGCGGCCCGCACTGGACCTGGCTCAAGCAGCGCGGCCTGCTCGGCCCGCTCGCCCCGCTGCCCGCGCTCGACGCCGCGAAGCTCCGCTTCCACCACAAGGGCGCGCTGCGCCGCGTCCCGCCGTTCGGCTTCCTGCGCCAGTCCTTCCGCAAGGCGGAGCAGGCCCCGGTGGACGTCGACTTCCGCACCTGGGCGACCGGGATCGCCGGTCCGGCGGCGGCGGAGGCGGCGGCCGCGTACAGCGGGGTCGCGCTCTACCACCACGACCCGGGCGCGCTGTCGGCCCGCTTCGTGCAGGAGCGGCTGCACCGGGCCACGTCGGTGCCGGCCGAGGCGCACTTCGTGAAGGGCGGCTGGGGCCGGCTGATCGAGCGGATGACGGCGCGGGCCGTGGAGCTGGGCGTACGGATCGAGACCTCGTCGCGCGTCGACAGCCTGGCCGACCTGCCGACCGCCGAGGGCCCGGTGATCGTCGCGACCGCCCTGCCGGCCGCCGCCCGGCTGCTCGGCGACCCGACGCTGACCTGGGAATCGGGCCGTACGGTCCTCTTCGACCTGGCGTTGCGCACCCGGAAGGGCGACCCGTTCGCGATCTCGGACCTGGACGCACCCGGCTGGGTGGAACGGTTCACCACCCAGGACCCGACCCTGGCACCGGCCGGCGAGCAGCTGATCCAGGCGCAGCTCCCGATCGGCCCCGGCGAGTCGAAGGCGGACGGCGTCGCGCACGCCGAGCGGCTGCTCGACCTGGGCTTCGCGGGCTGGCGCGAGCGCACGCTGTGGCGGCGCGAGGCCGTCTCCAACGGGCGTACGGGCGCGGTCGACCGCCCCGGCACCACCTGGCGCGACCGCCCGGCGATCGACCGGGGCGACGGCGTGTACCTGGCGGGCGACCAGGTGGCGGCGCCGGGGGTGCTGGTGGAGGTGTCGTTCACGAGCGCGGTGGAGGCGGTGTCGCTGGCGCTGCGGAACGCGCGCCTGAGGGAGGGCCTGCGGGAGGGGCTGGAGCGGCTTGACCTCAAGCGGGCCTGAGGGAGGGGGGCTGGAGCGGCTTGACCTCAAGCGGGCCTGAGGGAGAGGGGCTGGAGCGGCTTGACCTCAAGCGGGCCTGAGGAAGGGGAGCCGGAGCGGCTTGACCTCAAGCGCGCTTGAGATTGAAGGCTGTTCGCGACAACACTCGTCGCACAGGGGAGACCGCCATGCACGCCATCCGCCTCCACGCCTTCGGCCCGGCCGAGAACCTCACGTACGAGGAGGTCCCGGACCCCGTCCCGGGCCCCGGCCAGGTCCGCGTCAGGGTGACGGCGGCCGGCGTGCACCTCCTGGACACCGTCCTCCGCGAGGGCGCGCCCGGACCCTTCCCGGCCCCGGCCGAACTCCCCACCGTGCCCGGCCGCGAGGTCGCCGGCACGGTGGACGCCCTCGGCCCGGGCACCGACCCGTCCTGGCTGGGCCGCCGCGTCGTCGCCCACCTCGGCATGGCGCCCGGAGGCTACGCCGAACTCGCCGTCACCGACGCGTCCCGGCTGCACGCCCTGCCCGACCACCTCGGCGAACCGGAGGCCGTCGCCATGATCGGCACCGGCCGTACGACGCTCGGCATCCTGCAGTTCGCCGAGCTGGGCCCGGAGTCGGTCGCGATCGTCCCGGCGGCGGCGGGCGGCATCGGCACGCTGCTCGTGCAGTACGCGAAGCACGCCGGCGCCGTCGTCATCGGCCTGGCGGGCGGGCCGGAGAAGGTCCGGCGGGTCCGGGAGAACGGCGCGGACCTGGCGGTCGACTACACGACCGGCACCTGGCCGGACGAGGTCCGCGCGTACCTGGGAGACCGCACCGCGACCGTCGTCTTCGACTCGGTGGGCGGGGCCACGGCCCGTTCGGCGGTGGATCTGCTCGGCAAGGGCGGCCGGCACATCGTCTTCGGCTGGTCGGGCGGCGAGGAACTCACCTTCACGGACGAGGAACTGACCGCCCGCGGCATCACCTCGCGGTCCGTGCTCGGCCCCGTCATGCTCCAGAAGGCCGGCGGCGACATCCGCACCCTCGAACTCGCCGCCCTCACCGCGGCGACGAACGGCACCCTCCGCCCGGCCGTCCAGCCCTACCCGCTGCGAGAGGCGGCGGCGGCCCACCGCGCCCTGGAGACCAGGGGCACGATGGGCAAGGTGGTGCTGCTGCCCTAGACGCCGAGCACGTCCCAGGAGTGCCCCTTGAACTCCTTCAGGAAGTCGGGGTGGTCCTCCCACATCCGGGCGATGGAGCGCAGCACGTCCCAGTTGTGCTCCAACGCCTGGTCCACCACCTGCCGCAGCTCCGGCGCCGACTCGCGCTTCTCCACCAGCCCGTTCACCGCCGAAGCCGCCTGCACGGTGTACCGCAGGGCACGCAGCGCACGCGACGTGTCGTCCATGCCGAAGCCGTGGTCGCTCCCGTTCTCGGGATCGAACAGGGGCGTGAGCCGCGCCTCGACGAACGCGGTGATCCGCTCGAACCGCTGCTGAATCTCGTTCTCCATGCCCCATTCCTACCGTCTCGTAGAGTGTCCTGCCGAACCGGAGGGGGACCGCCATGACGAACAGCACGCCCGGCACCAACACACCCGCGCGCGTCAGCGCGTGGGCGGCCGCGCTGGGCGTCGGCCTGATCGCGGGTGTCTTCCTCACGCCCGTGCTCTGGCTGCTCTACGGCGGCCTGTACACGTTCTGCGTGTTCCTCCTCGGCGCCGTCGCCGTCCCCGCCGGTCACCTCGGCCGCCGCCGCGCCAAACGCCTCGACGGCCGCGACCGCGGAGTCGCCCTCGTCGCCCTCCTCACCGGCTGGCTCCTCGTCCTCGCCGCCCTCCTGCTGGCCCTGGCCTACGCGGGCCTGGTGGCGAGCGCGGCCATCCTGGTCGACTCGGCCCCCTGAGACCGGCCCGCTCCTCTCCAGCCCGTTACGCCCCCGCGCCCCCGCCCAGCTCCTTGAGCGCCCCGTCCGTCAGGCGGTACACCGTCCACTCGTCCTGGGGGCGCGCGCCCAGGGACTCGTAGAAGTCGATGGAGGGCTGGTTCCAGTTGAGGACGGACCACTCCAGGCGCTCGTAGCCGCGCTCGACGCAGATGCGGGCGAGCTCCGTGAGCAGGGCCTTGCCGTGGCCGCCGCCGCGCAGGTCCGGGCGGACGTACAGGTCCTCCAGGTAGATGCCGTGGACGCCGCGCCAGGTGGAGAAGTTGAGGAACCAGAGCGCGAAGCCGGCCACCTCGCCGTCCTCGGTCTCGGCGATGTGGGCGTAGGCGGCGGGGCGGTCGCCGAAGAGGGCGTCGTGGAGCTGTTCGGGGGTGGCGCGGGCCTCGTCGAGGGCCTTCTCGTACTCCGCGAGGTCGCGGACGAGCTGGTGGATGACGGGGACGTCGGCGGGCGTGGCGGTACGGATCATGGAGACAGGGTGCACCGGTTCAGGCCCGGCGGGCCAGCAGGGTCCGCGCGATGGACACCTGGTCGTGGTCCAGGGAGGGCGCGCCGGCCTCGATGTCCCACAGTCCGTTCTGCAGCACCCGGCCGAGCGTCCACGCGCGGGCCCGCGCCCGGTCGAGGCCCAGCCGCTCGGTGAGGAGGTCGAAGCGCCACCGGGTCTCGGCCGGGTCCGGGTCACACAGGTTCGTCAGCGCCGGGAACAGGTCGAAGCCGGGGTCGCCGGCGAGCGGCTTCGGGTCGATGGCCAGCCAGGGCTCGCGGTCGGCGGCCAGGACGTTGTCGTAGTGCAGGTCCCAGTGGAGCAGCCGGTCGCCTGGCTCGGCCATGACCTCCCGTACGGCCGCCGCGCAGTCGCGCAGCAGCGCCGCGTCGGCCGCGCCCAGACGATCCGAGGCCGCCGGGGCGGCCGCGACCATGCGGGCGGCGATGTCGCCGAGGCTCCGGAGCCCCTCGGGCGCGGGGGCCGCCACCAGCCGGGCCAGGAGGTCCGCCAGGATCCGTACCGCCGCACGTCGATCACCGAGCGCCGACAGGTGCCGGGGCTCTTCCCCAGCCCGTTCAAGGAGCATCGAGCCCGTCGCCCCGTCGTGCTCCAGCAGCCGCACCGCCCCGTCCCCCGCCCATGTCCGCAGCGCGACCGGTTCGCCCTCGGTCTCCGCGTCCAGGAGCTGGAGCTTGAGAACCGCCGGGAGACCGTCCCGGTCCACGGGCAGCACCAGCGACGCCACCCCGTGCATCGACGGCCCCGTCACCCGCAGCCCCCACCGCTCCAGGAACTCCGCCGCCCGCCCCGGCAGCGCCGCGACGAAGGCCCTGCCCGCCTCGCCGTTCCACTTCGCCTGGGACGCCGCCAGTTCCTCGGGTACGTGTACGTGAGTCACGGCGCCGAGCCTAGATCGACGGAAACCGTCACCCCATTCCTTTTCGGGTGCCGCCCGACGGCCCTCCGGCCCGCCGGCACCGGCCTCCCGCCCACGACGGAATCCGCACCCCGCCCACGCCCCGTATCCCCGCCCCCGGCCCCCCGGCTACCCTCCCGCCAACACATCAGGGAGAGGGCACCATGAGCAGCACGACGACGGTCAACGGCGGCATATCGTTCTGGTACGCGCAGGAGGGCGCCCCCGCTCCGCGTGAGCCGCTGCCCGGTGACGGCACCGCCGACGTCTGCATCGTCGGCGGCGGCTACACCGGGCTGTGGACCGCCTACTACCTCAAGAAGGCCGTCCCCTTCCTCAACATCACCGTGCTCGAAGCGGCGTTCTGCGGGTACGGCGCCTCCGGGCGCAACGGCGGCTGGCTCTACAACGGCATCGCCGGCCGCGACAGCTACGCGCGACTGCACGGCCACGAGGCCGCCGTACGCCTCCAGCAGGCCATGAACGACACCGTCACCGAGGTCGTCGACGTCTGCGCCGCCGAGGGCATCGACGCCGACCTGCACCGCGGCGGCGTCCTCGAAGTCGCGCACTCGCCCGCGCAGCTGGCCCGGCTCAAGGAGTTCCACGCCGCCGAGGTGGCCTTCGGCGAGAAGGAGCGCGAGCTGTACGGCGCGCGGGAGACCGCCGAGCGGATCCGGATCACCGGGGCCGTCGGCTCGTCCTGGACCCCGCACGGCGCCCGCCTCCACCCGGTGAAGCTGGTCAAGGGCCTCGCCGCGGCCGTCGAGGCGCTCGGCGTGACGATCCACGAGTCGACGCCGGTCACCGAGATCCGCCCGAAGCACGCCGTCACCCCGTACGGCACGGTCCGCGCGCCGTACGTGCTCCGCTGCACGGAAGGCTTCACGGCCTCCCTCGCCGGGCAGCGCCGCACCTGGCTGCCCATGAACTCCTCGATGATCGCCACCGAGCCGCTCACCGACGCCCAGTGGGAGTCCATCGGCTGGAACGGCCTGGAGACCCTCGGCGACATGGCGCACGCCTACATGTACGCGCAGCGCACCGCCGACGGCCGGATCGCGCTCGGCGGCCGGGGCGTCCCGTACCGCTTCGGCTCGAAGACCGACAACGACGGCCGGACGCAGCCGCAGACCGTCACCGCGCTCCGCGAGATCCTGATCCGCTTCTTCCCGCAGCTCGCCGGCGTCGGGATCGCCCACGCCTGGTCCGGCGTCCTCGGCGTGCCCCGCGACTGGTGCGCCACCGTCACCCTCGACCGCTCCACGGGCCTCGGCTGGGCGGGCGGTTACGTGGGCTCCGGCGTCGCCACCACCAATTTGGCCGCCCGCACCCTGCGCGACCTCATCCAGCAGGACTCCGGCCAGGGCGGGTCCACCGAGCTCACCGAACTGCCGTGGGTGAACCACCGGGTCCGCAAGTGGGAGCCGGAGCCGTTGCGCTGGCTCGGCGTGCAGACCATGTACGCGGCCTTCCGCGCCGCCGACCGACGCGAGACCGCCGCCCGCACGGCGGCGACGGACCGGATCGCGGTCCTCGCCAACCGCCTCAGCGGCCGCTGAGGCGGCCGTAGCCGGCTCGCACCACCACCCCCGGCCGCTGAGGCCGCAGCCGGGGGTCCCCCGACTACTCCACCTCGATCCCGAAGTCCCCCACCAGCTCCGCGAGCCCGCCCCGGTACCCCTTCCCGCCCAGCACGAAGTCCCAGTCGCCGCTCGGCCGCCGCCGGAACGAGCCGAGCACCAGCGCCGTCTCCCCCGGCCGCCCGTCCGACACCTCCAGGCGGTCCAGCTCCGCGCCCGCGTCGTCCCGGAGCACGATCCCCGCGTCGGCGAAGCCCGACAGATCGGCGTCCGGGTTCACCTCCGGGTCGATCGCCGCCACCAGGACCAGCCGGTCCGCGTGCGCCGGCAGGGCGTCGAAGCCGACCCGTACCGCCGCCCTGTCCCCGGCCGGGGCCGTGACCATCGCCACCGAACCGTCCGGCGTCGCCGGGTTGTTGAAGAACACGAACCACTCGTCGCCGAGCACCCGGCTCCCCGCGCACACCAGCGCGCACACGTCGAGCGCCACGGATCCCGTCCACACCATGCCGAGCACGTTGAAGTCCTCGTCCGCCTCGGCCGGCGCCCGCACCGGCTCGACCAGGGTCGGCGTCGGCTCCCCCGTTCCGAGGCGGCCCCGCAGCCCGTGCTGGTGCAGCAGCTCCACCAGCTCACGGCCCGAGATCAACGTCAAGGGCTTGCCGTTGGCGAAGGTGTACGAGCCGGGGCCGAAGCCCGAGGTGGTGACGAGCACGCCCTTGTTCGCCCCGGCCCCCTGCACCGTCCCGAACAGGTCCCGCACCGCGCTCGGCGGCACCGTGTTCCGGTAGCGCTTCACCTGCACGAGGATCGAACCGCCGCTGATCGGGTCCGGGTCGAGCGCCTCCACGTCCACCCCGCCGTCGTTGGAGCGCCGCGTCGTCACCGCCTGCAGGCCGCGCGCCCGGAACAGCTCGGCCACCAGGCCCTCGAAGGCGATCGGGTCCATCGCGAGCAGGTCCGGCTCCGCGCCGTCGCCCTGCGAGACGACGCCCGAGCCCACCTGCTCCGGCAGCAGCAGCGGCTGCACGGCCACCCGCTCGTCCGGCTTCGCCGAAAGCCGCCCCGCCAGCGCCCCGGTCAGGCACTCCAGCGGGCTGACCAGTTCCAGGTTCAGCTCCTCGAAGGGCTGCCGCGCGGCCGCCACGGACGCCACGCAGACCCGGCCCGCCACCCCCGTCGCCGGATCGACGCCGTCGACGAAGCCGTTGAGCGTCACCCGGTCGAGGACCCCGAAGCGGTCGGCGGCGAACAGCTCCCGCAGCGCGAGCAGCACGCTCTGCGCCAGCACCTCCCGGTACAGCGCCCGCCGCTGCGACACGGGGCGCGGGACCTCCTTCTCCTGGTCCGTGCTCGGCAGGTACTTGATGCCCTTGGCGGCCGGCACCACCTCGTACCCCGGCAGGTCCCACTCCAGGGCGAGGCCGCGGGACCTCTGGTCGTACGCGGCCGAGACCTGGCGCGGGAATCCCTCGGGCCAGGCCGTCGACGCGTACAGGACCGCCGAGAAGTACTCGACCACCGTGTCCGGTTCGCCGGCCCGCAGCGCCGACTCGGTGCCCGCGATCCCGCTGTTGTGCGCCCGGATCTCCGCGAGCCGCGTCGCCGCCCACTCGTCGTACTGCCGCCGGTACGCCGCCAGCTGCTCGACCCGCCGGGCCTCCGCCGCCTGCGCCGCGTACCAGTCCCGCTCGAAGGCGGCCCGGTCCTGGTAGAAGCGCTGGTCCGGCATCGGCACGGGCTCCGCGAGCGGGCCCGGCGTGAAGGGCGCCACCTCCTCCGGCTGCCGCAGCGCCTCCACCGACACGGGCCGGCTCCGGCAGCCCGCGGCCAGCAGGCCCGCCAGGACCGCCACCCGCTCGTCCAGCTCCCGGGTCCGCCGCAGCGCGTCCGCGTCCCGGTGCCGCCGGTACTCGGCCCGCTGCTCCCGGTGCATCCGCGCCACGTCGCGCTCCTGCGCCCGCTGCGCCCGCTCGGCGTCGCGCTGCTGCCGCAGCACCGCCTGCTGCCGCCCCTCCCGTTCGCGCTGCGCCAGCCGCTGCGCCTCGGCCCAGGTCCCGATCAACCCATTGGAACGCCGGCTCATCCGCCGCACCCCTCCCCGGAAAACCCCTCGCACCTGCCCCTCGACGCACAAGTGTCCCGGACCCTGGAGGGTCCGGGACACCTGGTCGCGTGATCGCGAAGAGCCGCCTGTCGGAATCGAACCGACGACCTCAAGATTACAAGTCAAGCGCTCTAGCCAACTGAGCTAAGGCGGCAGCGGAAGCAGTGTAACGAACCCCCGCCCGCCCACGGTCGGAAATCTCACGACCTTCACGACGCCCCGACTGCTGACAGATCCGGTCCGGCCGGGTAGCGTCACCTGCGGTTCACCCAGGTGGACTACACCACATCCTTCCTTTACTCGGATCGTCCGGCACGTTCCTGCCGGTGAAGGGACACATCACCATGGCTTCCGTCACCTACGACAAGGCGACCCTGGTCTACCCCGGCGCCGAAAAGCCCTCCGTCAACGAGCTGGAGATCGAGATCGCCGACGGCGAGTTCCTCGTCCTCGTCGGCCCCTCCGGCTGTGGCAAGTCGACCTCGCTGCGCATGCTGGCCGGCCTGGAGGACGTCACCTCCGGCGCCATCCGCATCGGCGACCGCGACGTCACGCACCTGCCGCCGAAGGACCGGGACATCGCCATGGTGTTCCAGAACTACGCGCTCTACCCGCACATGACCGTCGCCGACAACATGGGCTTCGCCCTGAAGATCGCCGGCGTCAACAAGAGCGAGATCCGCACCAAGGTCGAGGAGGCGGCGAAGATCCTCGACCTCACCGAGTACCTCGACCGCAAGCCCAAGGCGCTCTCCGGCGGTCAGCGCCAGCGCGTCGCCATGGGCCGCGCCATCGTGCGCGAGCCGCAGGTCTTCCTCATGGACGAGCCGCTGTCGAACCTCGACGCCAAGCTCCGCGTCTCGACCCGTACGCAGATCGCCTCGCTCCAGCGCCGTCTCGGCATCACCACGGTGTACGTGACGCACGACCAGACCGAGGCCCTCACCATGGGCGACCGGGTCGCCGTCCTCAAGGACGGTCTGCTCCAGCAGGTCGACACCCCGCGCAACATGTACGACAAGCCCGCCAACCTCTTCGTCGCCGGCTTCATCGGCTCCCCGGCCATGAACCTGATCGAGGTCCCGATCACCGACGGCGGCGTGAAGTTCGGCGCGAGCGTCGTCCCGGTCTCCCGCGAGGCCATCGCCGCCGCGGCCGCCAAGGGCGACCGCACGGTCACCGTCGGCGTCCGTCCCGAGCACTTCGACGTCCAGGGCGCCACCGGCAAGGACGGCCTCGCCGTGACTGTGAACGTCGTCGAGGAGCTCGGCTCCGACGGCTTCGTCTACGGCACCACCCGCGTCGACGGCGAGGACAAGGAGATCGTGGTCCGCGTCGGCGGCCGCGAGGTCCCGGCCAAGGGCTCGACGCTGCACGTCGTGCCGCGCTCGGCCGAGCTGCACGTCTTCTCGACCTCGACCGGCGAGCGCCTCTCCGACTGACCCGCACCGGTGGCTCCCGACGGCCCCGCCCCCGCTTGCGGGGGTGGGGCCGTTGGCGTACAGGGGGGATTCGCCGGGCATGAAACGCCGACTCGGCGAAAACCCCGGCAGAACTGGGCATACGGCCCCCCGGCCACTCCCCCGCGTCAACACGGGATTCGAAAAGGCGCTGAGAACCGTCCCCCGTGAGAGTGACTAAATGTCGTCATTTCACTACCGACCGCTACGCTCGCCTGCGTGACGCACACTGCCCGCCGAATCGGCCGCTCCCTCGCCCTCGTCCTGCCCGTCGTCCTGGTGCTCTCCGGAACGCTCGCGGTGTCCGCCGTTCCGTGGGCCGGCCAGGGCTCCGGCACCCAGATGCTGACCGCGTCGTCGACGGACGTCTCGACCCGGGCCAAGTCCCGTGCCCCGCAGGACGTCCTGCGCGAACAGCTCCTCGCCGAACTGCAGGAGAAGGACCCGGCCGTCGCCCTCACCCACCTCCAGCGCGAGGTGGAGAACCGGCCGTCGCTCGCCAAGCACTGCGTGTCGATCGCCCGCGCCCTCGGCGCCGCCGCCGTCGAGCGCTTCGGCCCGACGCGCGCCCAGTCCTACTCCCGCCCGGTCTGCGACACCGCCTTCGCGTACGGCGTCCTGCACGCGAGCTGAGCGCGAGCTGATCCGGACCCACCGGGGCGGCTGCGCCTATCGTTCCCGGTATGCATACCTCCCCGACGCAGGCCGTGGTCCTGGCGGGCGGCCAGGGCTCGCGGCTGCGCCCGTACACCGACGACCGCCCCAAGCCGATGGTCGAGATCCCGGGCACCGGGACCCCGATCATCGGCCATCAGCTGTCCTGGCTCGCCGCTGAGGGAGTCACCGACGCCGTCGTCTCCTGCGGCCATCTCGCCGAGGTGCTCCAGGAGTGGCTGGAGACCGCGCAGCTGCCGCTGAAGGTCACGACGGTCGTCGAGTCCGAGCCGCTCGGCCGCGGCGGCGGCCTCAAGTACGCGGCCGCGCACCTGCCCGAGCCGGACCGGCCCTGGTACGCCACCAACGGCGACATCTGGACCCGCTTCTCGCTGCGTGAGATGGCCGAGTTCCACACCGAGCGCGACGCCACCGCGACCCTCGCCCTCGCCCGGCCGCGCATCCCGTGGGGCGCCGTCGAGACCGACGCCTTCGGTCACATCACCGACTTCATCGAGTCGCCGCCGTCCCCGTACCTCATCAACGCCGGCGTGTACGTCTTCTCCCCGGCCTTCACCGGCCTCCTGCCGGAGCGCGGCGACCACGAGCGCACCACCTTCCCCCGCCTGGCCCGTGAGCGGCGCCTGGCGGGCTTCCCGCTGCCCCAGGGGGCGTACTGGCGGGCCATCGACACGGCGAAGGATTTGACGGAGGCGGCGAAGGAGCTGGCCGCCCAGCCGTGACGCCCTCCTCCCGGTCCGGGCGTACGGAAGGGCCCCGGGTGTCCGTCGACACCCGGGGCCCTTCGCCGTTCCCGGGGACTACCCCAGCAGGCCGCCGATCGGGTTCCGCGCCCCGCCCGACGTCGAACCGCCGTCCGTCGAGCCGCTGGTGCTCCCGCTCGTCGGCGTACCGCTGGTGCCGCCCGAGGTGGAGTCCGTGGTGGACGAGGACGGCGCCGTCGTGCGCGTCTGGCTGGGGCTGCGGGTGGTCGTCGCCGACGGGCTGCGCCGCTCGGTGCGGGTGGTCTCGCGCGCCGACTCCGTCGGCTTCGCCTCCGCGGTCTTCTCCTTCTCGCCGCTCGCGCCGGTCGTCGCCGACGGCTTCGGGCTCGTGGCCGCCTTGCGGGAGGCGCCGGTCGTGCCGCGCTCCTTGGGGAGCGGCTGACCCGGCAGGTGGTTGACCGGGTCCTCGTCCGGTCCCGGCACGGTGACCATCGTCGTGGACCGCACGGCCCCGCCGAGCATCGAGCCGACGAGCAGCGTGAGGCCGACGACGACGGCCGCGATGACCGTGCCGCGGCGCAGCACCCTGCGGCGCAGCTCCCACAGCTCGGAGCGCGGCCCGAGGGTGCGCCAGGCCTCGCCGGCCAGGCGGCCGTCGATCGAGTAGACCGGGGCGCCCGCGATGATCAGCGGCGACCAGGCGGCCAGGTAGATGATGTCCGCCGAGTCGTAGACCGGGACGGTCTTCCAGCTGACGGTGAGGATGAGCGCGGCCGAGAGCAGCGCGCCGACGACCGCCGCGACCCGCTGCCACAGGCCGAGGACGGTGAGGACGCCGACGACGACCTGGAGGAAGGCGACGGTCAGTCCGGCGCCGACCGGGTGCTGGAGGGCGAAGTCGCGCAGTGGCTCGGCGAGCGGCCACGGGTGCAGCGAGTGCAGCCACTTGACCATGGAGCCGCGCTCGCCGCCGTCGAAGTAGACGGGGTCGCAGAGCTTGCCCATGCCGGCGTAGATGGAGATGAAGCCGAGGAAGACCCGGAGGGGCAGGAGCACCACGCCGAGGTTCATCCGGCGGCCCGGGTAGTAGGCGTGCCGGACGCCCGCCGCGGCAGCGGCCGAACCGTGCCGCTCGGCGGCGGCCCGGCCGGCGTCCGGGTCGCCCTGGCCGGTGCCGGGGCCGTCGTACGCGTCGGGCTCGAGCTCGTAGAGATCGTCGTACGCACCCTCGGCGCGCCGCATCGGCGGCAGCAGCGGGGCGCCGGGCGGCGCGGTGCGGGGCGGCACCACGGGGGTGGGCATGGTGTCGGTGACGCGCGGGATGGTCTGGGTGGTCGGCTCCAGGGTGGAGACCGCGCCACCGGAGACCGTGCGCACGGCCTGGAGCAGACCGGTCGTGCCGGAGGCCGACTTGCCGGTCCATACGACGGGCCGGCGCCGGCCCGCGGCCGCGCCGGCGCCCGCCGCGAGCCCGGCGGCTCCGGCGAGCGCGGCGATACGGGGGTTCGCGGCGAACTTCGGCTGGTGGGCCGGCGCGAGCCGCACACGGAAGCTGGCGTGGTTCACGATCACCTGGGCGGGATCGGAATCCACCTTGACCATGCTCAGCGCGGGCTGATCGTCGAACCCCGGCCGGGGCGTTCTGGTGTCCACACTCATCTAACCGAGTGACGCGCGGTTAGGACACTGCCTTGACGGCCTCGAAATGTCCGAGGCCCGTCAAGATCACGGACGGGGCGGTTAACCCTTTCGGGTCAGCCTTTTCTCACGCGTACGGGCTTCCTGCGCGTTCGGGCTGTACGGGCTGTACGGACTTCCCGCGCGTACGGGCTCAGCCCATGCGGCGGCGGGCCGCCTCGTACAGCACCACACCCGCCGCGACACCGGCGTTCAGCGACTCGGCGCCACCCGGCATCGGGATGCGGACGAGGAAGTCGCAGGTCTCGCCGACCAGGCGGGACAGGCCCTTGCCCTCGGAGCCGACCACGATGACGACCGGGCCGGAGAGCGCCTCCAGCTCGTGCACCTCGGTGTCGCCGTCCGCCGAGAGACCGACGACCGTGAGACCGGCCTTCTGGTACTGCTCCAGACAGCGGGTCAGGTTGGTGGCGCGGGCCACCGGCGTACGGGCGGCGGTGCCGGCCGAGGTCTTCCAGGCGCCCGCGGTCATGCCGGCCGCGCGCCGCTCGGGCACGACCACGCCGTGGCCGCCGAACGCGGAGACGGAACGGACGACGGCGCCGAGGTTGCGCGGGTCGGTGACGCCGTCGAGGGCGACGATCAGCGGGTCCTCGTGGTCGTCGTAGGCCGCCTCGGCGAGGTCCTCGGGGTGCGCGTACTCGTACGGCGGGACCTGGAGGACGAGGCCCTGGTGGTTGAGGCCGTTCGTCATCCGGTCCAGCTCGGGGCGCGGCGCCTCCATGATGTTGATGTTGCCGCGGCCGGTGGCGAGGTTCAGGGCCTCGCGCACGCGCTCGTCGTTGTCGATGAACTGCTGGACGTAGAGCGTGGTGGCGGGCACGCCGTCGCGCAGCGCCTCGAAGACCGGGTTGCGGCCGACGACCATCTCCGACTGGCCCTTGCCGCCACGGCGGGCGACGGGCTTGCGCTTGGCCGCGTTCCGGGCCATCGCGTTGGAGACGCGGTACGCCTTGTGGCCCTTGCGGTTCTCGGCCTTGGGCGTCGGGCCCTTGCCTTCGAGGCCCTTGCGCCGCTGGCCACCGCTGCCGATCGTCGCGCCCTTCTTGTTGGACGTACGGCGTCCCCTGCGCTGGCTGTTCCCGGCCATGGCTATCTGTTTCCTCTGCCTGCGTTCGTACAAAAGTCTGTAAGTGAAGTGTGCCGCCCGGGCCCCCGGACGGCACATTCGTCGGCGCTGTGGCCGGTTTCCTAGCGGTTGGCGATCGACCAGCGGGGGCCGTCGGGGCTGTCCTCGATGGCGAGGCCGGACTGGTTCAGCTGGTCTCGGATGGCGTCGGCGGTCGCCCAGTCCTTGCGCTCGCGCGCCGACTGGCGCTGGTCGAGCACGAGCCGGACCAGGGTGTCGACGACACCGTGCAGCTCCTCGCCGCGGTCGGTCTCCTCGGCCCAGTGCGGGTCGAGCGGGTCCAGACCGAGGACGCCGAGCATGGCGCGGACCTCGGCGAGGCGGGCGATCGCCTCGTCCTTGTCGTCGGCGGCCAGCGCGCTGTTGCCCTGGCGGACCGTGGTGTGGATGATCGCCAGCGCGTGCGGCACGCCCAGGTCGTCGTCCATGGCCTCGGCGAAGGCCGGCGGCACCTCGGCGGCGGGGGCGACGGGCGCCCCGGCCTTCTCGGTGGCGCGCTGCACGAAGCCCTCGATGCGGCCGAAGGCGGCCTCGGCCTCGCGCAGGGACTCCTCGCTGTACTCGATCATCGAGCGGTAGTGCGGGGTGCCCAGGTAGTAGCGCAGGACGATCGGGCGCCAGTTCTTCACCATCTCGGAGACGAGGACGCTGTTGCCCAGCGACTTCGACATCTTCTCGCCGCTCATGGTGACCCAGGCGTTGTGCACCCAGTACTGGGCGAAGTCGTCGCCGAAGGCCTTGGCCTGCGCGATCTCGTTCTCGTGGTGCGGGAAGATCAGGTCGAGGCCGCCGCCGTGGATGTCGAAGGCGGAGCCCAGGTACTTGTGGGCCATCGCCGAGCACTCCAGGTGCCAGCCCGGACGGCCGCGGCCCCACGGCGTCTCCCAGTCGGGCTCGCCCGGCTTGGTCGCCTTCCACATGGCGAAGTCGCGCGGGTCGCGCTTGCCGGTGATGCCCTCCTCGGAGGGCTGGCGCAGGTCGTCGATGTCCTGGTTGGACAGCTCCAGGTAGCCGGGGAACGACCGCACGTCGAAGTAGACGCTGCCGTCGGCCTCGTAGGCGTGGCCGCGCTCGATGAGGCCGCGCATCATCTCGACCATCTCGGTGACGTGGCCGGTGGCGCGGGGCTCGTACGTGGGCGGCAGGCAGCCGAGCGCGTGGTAACCGTCGTTGAACGCGCGCTCGTTCTCGTAGCCGATCGACCACCAGGGACGGCCCTGCTCGGCGCCCTTCTTGATGATCTTGTCGTCGATGTCGGTGACGTTCCGGATGAACGTGACGTCGTAGCCGCGGTAGTCGAACCAGCGGCGCATGATGTCGAAGTTCAGGCCCGAGCGGATGTGCCCGATGTGCGGGGCGGCCTGCACGGTCGCGCCACACAGGTAGATCGAGACGCAGCCCGGCTTGATCGGGGTGAAGTCACGGATCTGCCGGGCGCTGGTGTCGTACAGGCGAATGGTCACCACACCAGGGTAGTGGGCGGGGGGCAGTGCCCCGCGACCCCTTTGGGATCACGGGGCGCTTTTTTCCGCCCGTCCCGTGCTTCTAGCGCTGTACGGGGTAGACGAGCGCGGTCGCGAGCGCGGCCAGGCCCTCGGCGCGGCCGGTGAGGCCGAGGCCGTCGGTGGTGGTGCCGGAGACGGAGACCGGCGCGCCGGCCGCCTCGCTCAGCGCCTTCTGGGCCTCGTCGCGGCGCTTGCCGACCTTGGGTCGGACGCCGACGACCTGGACGGCGATGTTGCCGATCTCGTAGCCCTCGGCGCGGACGATCCGGGCCGCCTCGGCGAGCAGGGTGACGCCGGAGGCGCCGGACCACTCGGGGCGGGAGGTGCCGAAGTGGGCGCCGAGGTCGCCGATGCCGGCGGCGGAGAACAGCGCGTCGCAGGCGGCGTGGGCGGCGACGTCACCGTCGGAGTGCCCGGCCAGCCCGTACTCCTCGCCCTCCCAGAGGAGGCCGGCGCACCACAGCTCGCGCCCCTTCTCGAAGGCGTGGACGTCGGTGCCGATGCCGGTGCGGGGCAGGACGGGGGTCTGCGGGGTCGGCTCAGAAGCCATCGTTGGCCCTCCTGCGGGCGAGTACGGCCTCGGCGAGGACGAGGTCGAGGGGACGGGTCACCTTGAACGCCTCTTCGTGGCCGGGCACGACGACGACGGGCGCGCCGAGCTTCTCGACCATGCCGGCGTCGTCGGTGGCGCCCTCGCCGGTGAGGGCGATGGTGGCGTGGGCGTTGACCAGCGTCTCGCGGTCGAAGCCCTGCGGGGTCTGTACGGCGCGGAGCCGGGCCCGCACCGGGGTGGCGACGACCTGCTCGGGGGCGCCCGGCCGCTCGGCCGGCTCGACCTCCTTGACGGTGTCGGCGACGGGCAGCGCCGGGACGACGGCCACGGCCCCGTCCCGTACCGCCTCGATCACGGCGTCGACGGTGTCGACCGGCACGAGCGGCCGGGCCGCGTCGTGGACGAGGACGGTGGTGATGTCGTCGGGCACGGCCTTGAGGCCGAGGTGGACGGACTCCTGGCGGGTGTCGCCGCCGGGCACGACCACGTAGTCCGTGCGCTCGGGCAGGGCGTGGGCGTCGAGGAGGTTCTTGACCTCGGTGGCACCGTCGGCGGGGGCGACCACGACGACGAGGGAGACGGCGCGGGAGGCGGCCATCGCCCGGACGGCGTGGATCAGCATGGGGGTGCCGTTCAGCGCGCGCAGCGCCTTGGGGGCGCCCGGACCGAGGCGCACGCCCCGGCCGGCCGCGGGAATCACCACGGCGGTTCGACTATGACGCGCTTGGTCTGTCATCGGTTGCACTCCGGCAGGTTTGTTTCCGCGGGCGACGTGGGTATGGCGTCAACAAGCTGATGGCGACGCCTCGACCGGGCCCTTTCCGTGACGACGGTCGAGGCGTCGCCATGCGAGAGCCGCTGGGGATTGCAAGCTTGCAAGGGGATGGGAGCGAAAAGAGAGACGAACATGCCGCAGTGCCCGGCGACGGCACTGTGGAATCGTGGGATTCACAGCACGTCGGCGGGCACCGCGGCATGGATGCTGAGCATGGCGCTTGCGCCAGGCGTCAGACTGCTTCAGGCGTCAGGACGCGAGCACCTCGTCGAGGAGCGCCTCGGCCTTGTCCTCGTTGGTGTTCTCCGCGAGGGCCAGCTCGCTCACCAGGATCTGGCGGGCCTTGGCGAGCATGCGCTTCTCACCGGCGGAGAGTCCGCGCTCGCGCTCGCGGCGCCACAGGTCGCGCACTACTTCGGCGACCTTGATGACGTCGCCGGAGGCGAGCTTCTCCAGGTTTGCCTTGTAGCGACGGGACCAGTTCGTCGGCTCCTCTGCGTACGGCGCGCGCAGCACCTCGAAGACCCGGTCCAGCCCGTCCTGACCGACCACGTCGCGAACTCCGACGAACTCCGCGTTGTCCGCCGGTACACGCACCGTCAGGTCGCCTTGCGCGACCTTGAGCACCAAGTAGGTCTTGTCCACGCCTTTGATCTGGCGAGTTTCGATGGCCTCGATCAGCGCGGCCCCGTGATGGGGATAGACCACGGTGTCGCCAACCTTGAACGTCATGTGACAGGTACCCCTTCCGTGGCTATCCAGGGTAACACGGATACGGCTTCTTCTGAATGGCGTTTTCGCAGGTCAGGGCATATCTCGGGGCTTGACAACAGCGCCGCGAACGTGCTGCGGAGGGCTCCCGGAAGGCGGTATTCGCAGGTCGGAGCGGCTGCGCGGACACAGAGAAACACCCACGTTACAGGCTCCGGTAGGGCGGCGGAGGAGGTCGGATGTACCGGTTTGCCGGGTTCGGTGTGGCCTGCTTCACGTGCTCCGTTCGAGGATCGATCACTCGTACGGATGGATTCTCGAATTGATCACCGGAGCCTCCGGCGCGGTTTCTCGAATGCCCCGGACGGACCCGGACGGGGGAATGTGCGAATTGATCACGACGGATATGTGAACGGAAGGTGATTGCAGCGCGATCCGGCCATGACGGCGAGTTCCCGACGGCGCCTCCCGGACGGTTCCCGGGCCCGGGTGCGCCGAGAGGGGCGGGTCGGGTGCGGCACGGAGAGTGGGGCTCGGTAACCTGACTCCGCTGACACACCTTTAGCCGTTCCTTAGCCTGTCCGATCGTCCTAGGAGTTGCCGCCGCCGTGAGCCGCAGCCTTCGACGCGGCGCCATCGCCGCCACCGCCGTCGTGATCTCGATCGCCGCCCTGTCCGCCTGTGGTGCGGGCAATGACGCGCAGACGCTCCAGGTCCGCCCGGACAACGCCGCCGTCTCGGTCGACGACGTCAAGATCCAGAACGCCTTCGTGATCACCCAGCCCGACCCGGGCGCGGTGGGCCCGGCGGTCGTCTCCGCCACCGTCTTCAACAACGGCCGGACCCGCCAGACCCTCGACTCGATCACCCTGCCCGGCACCGCCGGGACCGTGAAGCTCAAGGCGGCCCAGGGCAACGGCCCGATCGTCGTCCCCGCCGGCGGCTCCGTCGTCATCGGCGGCCAGGGCAACGCGTCCGCGGTCATCGAGGGCGGCCTGCACGAGGCCAGGAACGGCAACGCGCAGAAGGTCGTCTTCAAGCTGAGCAAGACCGGCGACGTGAGCCTGAGCGCGTACGTCGTCCCGGCGAAGAGCTACTTCACGGAGTACGGCCCGACCGAGCTCCCGAAGCCCCCGGCCACCCTCCCGACGGCCTCCGCCACGGCGACGCCGTCCGGCACCGCCACCCCGTCGGGCACCCCGTCGGGCACGGCCACCCCGTCGGGCACGGCCACGCCGACGGGCGGGTCGACGCAGGCCGCCGGTCACTGAGCCTCGTACATACGTGAAGGGCGCCCCCTCCGGGGGGCGCCCTTCACGTATGTCCCGCGCTGTCCGGCCTACGGCTCGAACTTGTAGCCCAGACCGCGCACCGTCACCAGATACCGCGGCGCGCCCGGGTCCGGCTCGATCTTCGCCCGGAGGCGCTTCACGTGGACGTCGAGGGTCTTGGTGTCGCCGACGTAGTCGGCGCCCCAGACGCGGTCGATGAGCTGCATGCGGGTGAGGACGCGGCCCGCGTTGCGCAGCAGCATCTCCAGGAGGTCGAACTCCTTGAGCGGGAGGTCGACCTTGCCGCCGCCCACGGTGACCACGTGGCGGTCGACGTCCATGCGGACCGGGCCGGCCTCCAGGGCGGCCGGGGTGACCTCCTCCGGCTCGCCGCGGCGGCGCAGGACCGCGCGGATGCGGGCGACCAGCTCCCGCGAGGAGAAGGGCTTCGTCACGTAGTCGTCGGCTCCTATCTCCAGGCCGACGACCTTGTCGATCTCGCTGTCCTTCGCGGTCACCATGATGACCGGCACGTTCGAGCGGCTGCGCAGCTGGCGGCACACCTCGGTACCGGGCAGGCCCGGCAGCATGAGGTCGAGGAGGACGAGATCCGCTCCGTTGCGCTCGAACTCGTCGAGGCCGTCGGGCCCGGTCGCCGCGATGGCGACCTCGAAGCCCTCCTTGCGGAGCATGTACGACAGGGCGTCGCTGAAGGATTCCTCATCCTCGACGACAAGTACACGGGTCACGGAAGGACCTCCGGGGCGGGGAGTGGTTCGGTCATGAGTTCAGGGGTGGGGGAAGCGGAGGCGAAGTTTCCGCGGTGGGGACCGGCGGACCCGCCGGAGCGGGTCGTGCCGTGGGCGCCGTCGGCGTCCTCGGCGTCGTCCGGGCCGCCGGCGTCCGCCGCACGGCGGTTCCGCGCGGCACCGGCCTCCGGCAGCCGCAGGGTGAAGGTCGAGCCCTGGCCCTCGGTGCTCCACACCGTGACCTCCCCGCCGTGCGAGGCGGCCACGTGCTTGACGATGGCGAGGCCGAGTCCCGTACCGCCCGTGGCCCGGGAGCGGGCCGGGTCGACCCGGTAGAAGCGCTCGAAGACCCGCTCGCGGTCCTTCTCCGAGATGCCGATGCCCTGGTCGGTCACGGCTATCTCGATCAGGTCGCCGCCCGGCGCCGCGACGCGGCGGGCGGCGATGCCGACGCGCGTGCGGGCCGGCGAGTAGTTCACCGCGTTCTCGACGAGGTTGCCGAGCGCGGCGGCGAGCTGGCCGCGGCTGCCCCAGACGAACAGGTCGGCCGTTCCCCCGGAGGCCATGGTGATCTGCTTGGTGGACGCGGTGTGCCGGGAGCGGTCGATCGCCTCGGCGACCAGCTCGTCCACCCGTACCGGCTCGGAGTCCTCCAGCGGATCGTCGTTCTGCACCCGGGACAGGTCGATGAGCTCCTGCACGAGGTTGGTCAGGCGGGTGGCCTCGATCTGCATCCGGCCGGCGAAGCGGGTGACCGCCTCGGGGTCGTCCGACGCGTCCATGACCGCCTCGGAGAGCAGCGAGAGCGCGCCGACCGGGGTCTTCAGCTCATGGCTCACGTTGGCGACGAAGTCGCGTCGTACGGCTTCGATGCGGCGGGCCTCGGTGAGGTCCTCGACCAGCAGCAGCACGAGCCGCGACCCCAGTGGGGCGACCCGGGCGGAGACCGCGAGGGCCTCGCCGCGGCCGGTGCCGCGCCGGGGCAGATCCAGCTCGACCTGTCGTATCTCCCCGTCACGGCGGGTGTCGCGGGCCATGTTGAGCATGGGCTCCACGGCCAGCTTCCCGCCTCGGACCAGGCCGAGCGCGTACGCCGCCGAGCTGGCCTTCACCACGGAGTCGCTCTCGTCGAGGACGACCGCGGAGGAGCGCAGCACGGAGAGCACCGTGTCGACGCCCGGCGGAAGCACGGCGTCGGTGTGCAGGGAGGTACGGGTGGGTCTCGCCTGGTCGCGCTCGCTCCAGCGGAACGCCAGCATGGCGATCACGCCGGTGCACACGCCGGCGATAGCGGCCAATGCGGCGACCGCCGCGTTCACGTCCATGCCAACCAGGTTATGCGGGTCGGCTGACACTCTCCCAGCCGTCCGAGTGGCTGCTCGAACAGTCGTCGCCCAGAGTTCACCGGGGAGACGGTGCCGATTCATTTGAGCCGTCCGGTGCCCTGGGGCGCGTCGCCCAGAGTTCACCTGGAGGTCAGTATGGGTTTACGAGACCGGCCGGAGCAGTACGCGTACGGGCCGCACCGTGGGAGCGTGGGGGTCCGACACCACGTGCACCACCCGGATCCCAGAGCATCGCGTAGAGAAGGGACACCCATGCGGGACGCGTACCACGAGGAACTTGACTCGATCGGCGAGGGCCTGGTCGAGATGGCTCGCCTGGTCGGGTCCGCGATCGGCCGGGCCACCACGGCCATGCTGGACGCCGACCTGAAGCTCGCGGAGAGCGTGATCGCCGCGGACCAGAAGGTCGACGACCTCCAGCACGACCTGGAGGCGCGGGCGATAGCGCTGCTCGCCCGGCAGCAGCCGGTGGCGACGGACCTGCGGATCGTGGTGACCTCGCTGCGGATGAGCGCCGACCTGGAGCGCTCCGGCGACCTGGCCCAGCACGTGGCCAAGCTGGCCCGGCTGCGGTTCCCGGACCGCGCGGTGCCGAACGACCTGCACGCCACCGTCCTGCAGATGGGTCAGCTGGCGCAGCGCCTGATGGCGAAGGCGGCCGAGGTCGTCATCACCAAGGACGTCGACCTGGCGCTCCAGCTGGAGCAGGACGACGACGAGATGGACCTGCTGCACCGGACGCTCTTCCAGCACCTGATGGACGACCGCTGGAGCCACGGCATCGAGACGGCCGTGGACGTCACGCTGCTCGGCCGCTACTACGAGCGGTTCGCGGACCACGCGGTGTCGGTGGCGAAGCGCGTGGTGTACCTGGTGACGGGTGAGCACGCGGACGAGCTGCAGCCGGCGGAGTCGCCGGTCGAGGGCGCGTAGGCAGGGGGCGCGCAGGCGGAGGGCGCGTAAGGCTTGCGGCACGGACGGTCGCACACCTGTGCGCCGTCGATGCGCCGTGTGCGGTGAGCGGGCCCGGGCATGGAATGGAGGGGAGGCGAGGTACGCCTTCTCAGGGAGGGACCCCATGCCCGAATCCGCTCCGATCACCGACCTCCAGCAGGAACCCGCGCGCGAGCCGGAGTTCCTGCCCGTCCTCGGCGCCTGCGGGTGCGGCTCGGGCTGCGGCTGCGGCTGCCAGTCCGGCGGGCCGTGCCAGTGCGGTGGCTGCAGCGGCTAGCGAGGTCCCTGTGCGGGCCCCGCTCCGGTCACCGGGCGGGGCCCGCGCCGTCACGTCTCCAGGACGCCGACGATCTGGTCCCCGGCGAGCTCACCGGTCTCCCGGAAGCCGAGCCCCCGGTAGAACTCCCCCGGCCCGTCCTCCCCGGCGTGCCACGACACGTACATCTCCGCCGTCCCGCGCCGCCGCAGCTCCTCGCGCACGGCCCCGACGGCGAACCGCCCGTACCCCCTGCCCTGGTGCCCGGCCCCGATGTTGAGCCGCCACAGGCCGCTGCGCCGGTCGGCGGGGTCCTTCTCGGCGTCCCACTGGATGTCGACGAACGCCATCAGGAAGCCGACGGTCTCGTCCCCGTCGACGATCAGCCGCGGCCAGGCGGTCTGTCCGTACGCGTACGCCTCCGCGAGCGAGCGGACGACGGGCGCGACGTTCCGCTCCTGGTGAGGGTGGACGCGCAGGGCGAGGGCGGCGTCGACGTTGGCGGGGGTGATCGGCTCCAGGCGGGGATTGCTCATGCCCGCGAGGCTAGGCGAGACGCGACGATCTCGGCACACGGATATCCGGGGCGCCGTGCGGACACGGCGCCCCGGTCGGCCGCAGGTCAGCGCGGCTCAGCCGCGGACGGTCACGAGGTGAGGAAGACGACCGAGCGCAGCTTGAGGGCGTCGGTGGCGGGGCGGCCGTGGGGGCGCAGCTGCCAGGAGTCGCCGTCGCAGTCGGGGCCGGTGAAGACCAGCGCGTAGTCGCTCGTGTCGTTGTGCGGGGCGAAGGCGGGCTCCGAGGAGCCCGGGTCGGCCGCCTCGGGGAGGGTGATGCAGACCCCGCTCTCCGGGTCGTGCAGGGTGACGGCGACGGTCCCGCCGCCCAGGTCGATCGCCTTGTAGGAGAAGTCGCCGGTGGCGGCGTGGGCGGGGGCGGCCATGACGGCCGTGAGGGCGAGGGCGCCGCAAGCGGCGGCGACGGTGTGCCGAAGGCGCACGGAAGGTCTCTTTCGTCGGCGTGGGAAAGACCGAGGTCATCGGTCCTCCGCAGCTCTACCGCGCCCCGTGCGCTCCGCATGCGGCACGCGCTCGCCGGAAGGTTTCTCTGTCACCCGTCCGGCGCAGCGCCCGGGCGTCACGGCGTGAAGACCTCCTGGAGGCTGTCGATCGAGCCGTCGCCGCCCACGTCGTACCGGAAGACGAGACCGGAGTTCGGGTGCGCCTTCACCCAGTCGATCAGCTCCTGCACGCCGATCCGCTTGTTCTCGGAGCTCGCGACGATGGGGTTGGTCGCGGTGACGTACGCGGCCTGATCCATCGCCCAGCGGGCCTCCTCGCCGCTGACGACGAACGGCGCGCCGTCGCTGTCCGGGCTGCCGCAGCCCCAGGCGCCGTGCTGGAAGACGAGGTTGACCTTGCCGGTGCTTCCCGGGATCTCCTCGATGCGGTAGAGGGCGATCTCGTCCGGGTCGTAGGCGTCCGGGTTCGGCGCGGCGGTGACGCAGCCGCTGCCGGGCTTCTTCACGGGATACGTGGTCGGCGTCGCCGCCGGCTTCCCGGCCCGCTTGGTGGCCGGCTTGGTGGCCGGCTTGGCCACCGGCTTCACGCTCGGCTTCGCCGGGGGCGCGGTGGTCGGCTTGGCGGCCGGCGTCTCCGTGGCGGGCGCCTCAGTCGCCGCGGGCGCCGAACTCGCCGAAGCACTCGGCGTCCCCACCGCCCCCGCCCCGCTCGCGGTCCCGCCGTTCTGACACCCGGTCACCGCCGCGCTCAGCGCGACCGCCGCGACCGCGACACCGACAGATCTCAGCCGCAGACCGTTCATCCGGGACTCCCCCTCTTTCCACGACGGCCGCCCTCGGACCGCATCCCGGCCGGAACGTAGCAACCCGCCACCCCGATGCGCGATATCCAGCCACTCTCTGTCACGCATCCGAGACAATCCCGGCACCGGAGCACGAAGAAGCCCCCGGTCCGCCCCGCCGCACAGGCGGCAGTGGACCGGGGGCTTCCGTGAGACGTGGCTCAGGCGAGGCGCAGGGTCACTTCTTGCCCTGGTTCTTCACGGCCTCGATGGCCGCGGCCGCGGCCTCCGGGTCGAGGTAGGTGCCGCCCGGCTTGAGCGGCTTGAAGTTCTCGTCGAGCTCGTAGGCGAGCGGGATGCCGGTCGGGATGTTGAGGCCCGCGATGTCGGCGTCCGAGATGCCGTCGAGGTGCTTGACGAGGGCGCGGAGGCTGTTGCCGTGGGCGGCGACGAGGACCGTGCGGCCGGCCAGGAGGTCCGGGACGATGCCGTCGTACCAGTACGGGAGCATCCGCTGGACGACGTCCTTGAGGCACTCGGTCTGCGGGCGCAGCTCCGGCGGGATCGTGGCGTAGCGGGCGTCGTGGGCCTGCGAGTACTCGTTGTCGTCGGCGAGCGCCGGCGGCGGGGTGTCGTACGAGCGGCGCCACAGCATGAACTGCGCCTCGCCGAACTCGGCGAGCGTCTGCGCCTTGTCCTTGCCCTGCAGCGCGCCGTAGTGGCGCTCGTTCAGGCGCCAGCTGCGGTGGACCGGGATCCAGTGGCGGTCGGCGGCCTCCAGGGCGAGCTGCGCCGTGCGGATGGCGCGCTTCTGGAGGGAGGTGTGCAGCACGTCGGGCAGCAGGCCGGCGTCCTTGAGCAGCTCACCGCCGCGGACCGCCTCCTTCTCGCCCTTCTCGGTGAGGTTGACGTCCACCCAGCCGGTGAACAGGTTCTTCGCGTTCCACTCGCTCTCGCCGTGGCGGAGGAGGATCAGCTTGTACGGTGCGTCGGCCATGCGTACGAGCCTAGACGACGGCCGACGATTGACGCGCACCGTCAATTCGCTGGCGTCCGGCGTATGAGATGCGTAAGTTACGAGGACGGTAAGCGGGACTTACAAGCCAGACGTTTCACGCAGACGTTCACGCAGATGTTCACGCAGACGTTCAACCAGATGTTCAACCAGGGGGGCCGCCAGCCATGTCCATCGACTCACTCAGACGGTCAGCGCGCTCGACGGTCAGCGGACTTCCGGGCGCTTTCTGGTGGCTCTGGCTGTCGACCCTGGTCAACCGCACCGGGGCCTTCGTCCTGACCTTCCTCTCCCTCTTCCTCACCCAGGAGCTCGGCCACTCCGCGTGGTTCGCCGGACTCGTCGTCGCCCTCCACGGCCTCGGCGGCGTCGCCGGCTCCCCGCTCGGCGGCATGCTCACCGACCGCTGGGGCCGCCGCCCCACCATGGTCACCATGCACCTGGCGGCCGCCACCTGCACCGTGCTGCTCGCGCTCGTCACCAGCGCCTGGGGCATCGCGGCCGTCGTCCTCCTGATGGGCGTCGCCATGCAGGGCGTCCGGCCCTCCATCAACGCCACCATCGCCGACCTCGTCCCCGCCGACGACGTCCGCCGCGCCTACGCCCTCAACTACTGGGCCCTCAACCTCGGCTTCGCCATCGCCGCCATCGGCGGCGGCGTCGCGACCGTCCTCGGCTACCGCACCCTCTTCGTCATCGACGCCGTCGCCACCGTCCTGTGCGCCCTGATCGTCTTCCTCCGGCTGCCCGAGACCCGCCCGGAGGCCGTGAAGGACGGGACCGGCGGCGGCGCGGCGCAGGAGAAGGTCAGCATCGGCACCGTCCTGCGCGACGCGCCCTTCCGCACCCTGGTGCTGCTCAACCTGTTCGTCTGCCTGGTCTTCACCGCCCCGTGGATCGGCCTGCCGCTCACCATGGCCGGCCAGGGCCTCGACCCGTCCGCGTACGGTGTCGTCATCGCGGTCAACGGCATCGTGATCGTCGCCTTCCAGCTGCTCGTCAACAAGCTCACCGACAAGCGCTCCCCGGCGATGCTGCTCACCGTCTCCTCGCTGCTCTTCGCCCTCGGCACCGGCGCCACCGCGCTCGCCGGCTCCTCCCTCGCCTTCGCCGCGACCGTCGTCGTCTGGACGATCGGCGAGATGATCCACGTCCCCACCAACGCCGCCGCGACCGCCCGGCTCGCCCCCGAGCACGCCCGCGGCCGCTACCAGGGCGTCATGGGCATGTCCTGGGCGGTGGCCGGTTTCGTCGCGCCGATCCTGGCCGGCGCGATCGTCGACGGGCCCGGTCCGGACGTCCTGTGGATCGCCTGCGCGGGCATCGGCGCCGTCGCCGCCCTGGGCTACCAGACCCGGCTGCGCGCCGCCCTCGCCAACGCGGAGGAGGAGGCGGACGCGGAGAAGGCGGCGGACACGGAGCAGGAGGCCGTGGAGGAGGCCACGAAGAACGAGGAGCCGGTCACCGGGACCGCGGCCGCCGTCAGTTCGCCGGCTTCCGCGTCAGGTTCCTGAACGCGTCGAGGTTACGGGTCGACTCGCCGCGCGACACCCGCCACGCGTACTCCCGCCGGATCGCCGACGCGAAGCCCAGTTCGAGCAGCGTGTTGAAGTCGCCGTCCGCCGCCTCCAGGACGGACCCGAGGAGCCGGTCGAGCTCCTCGGGGGTGACGGCGGCCAGCGGCAGCTTGCCGGCCAGGTAGATGTCGCCGAGGCCGTCGATCGCGTAACCCACCCCGTACAGCTTCAGGTTGCGTTCGAGCAGCCAGCGGTGGACGCCGGCCTCGTTCTCGTCGGGGTGGCGGATGACGAAGGCGTTGAGGGAGAGGGAGTGCTTCCCGACGCGCAGCGAGAGCGTCGTGAACAGCTTGCGGGTGCCGGGGAGTTTCACCACGTACGAGCCCGGCTCCGCGGACTCCCATTCCAGTTCCGCGTCTTTGAACGTGTCCTCGATGATCCGCCGGACCTGCTCCGCCTCGACCTCAGCCATGGAGGGAGCGTACGCGACGGCGGTGCTCCCGCTGTTCCCGGTGATCCCGCAGCCGGTGGTCGTGCATCGCCGCCGTGTAGACGTCCGCCGTCGCCGACGCCGCCGTGTCCCAGCCGAACGAGCCGGCGTGCCGGGCCGCCGCCGCGCCCATCCGGGCCGACAGCTCCGGCTCGTCGACGAAGCGGCCGAGCGCCCTGGCGTAGTCCACCGGGTCGTGGCCCTGCACCAGGAAGCCGGTGACGTCGTCCCGTACGGCCACCGGCAGACCGCCCACCGCGGCCGCGACGACCGGGGTGCCGGCCGCCTGGGCCTCGATGGCGACCAGGCCGAAGGACTCGCTGTACGACGGGACGACCAGCACGCTCGCGGCACGGAACCAGTCCGCGAGCCGGTCCTGGCCGACCGGCGGCTGGAAGCGCACGAGGTCGGAGATGCCCAGTCTGGCGGCGAGCTTCTGCAGCCCCTCCGGCTTGGCGAGGCCGCTGCCGCTCGGACCGCCGACCACCGGCACCACCATCCGCCCGCGCAGCGAGGGGTCGCGGTCCACGAGCAGGGCCGCGGCGCGCAGCAGGATGTCCGGGGCCTTCAGCGGCTGGATGCGGCCGGCGAAGACGGGGATGAAGGCGTCCCGGGGCAGGCCGAGCCTGGCCCGGGCGGCGGCGCGGCCGTCGGCCGGCCGGAAGTGGTCGAGGTTGACCCCGGGGTGCACGACGGCGATCTTCGCCGGGTCGGCCTCGTAGAAGCGGGACAGCTCGTCGGCCTCCTCCGCCGTGTTGGCGATGAGCCGGTCGGCCGCCGCGACGATCTGCGTCTCGCCGATCACCCGGGCCGCGGGCTCGGGTGTGTCGCCCTCGGCGAGCGCCGCGTTCTTCACCTTGGCCATGGTGTGCATGGTGTGGACGAGCGGGACGCCCCAGCGCTCGGCGGCGAGCCAGCCGACATGGCCGGAGAGCCAGTAGTGCGAGTGCACCAGGTCGTAGTGGCCGGAGCGGTGGCCCGCCCACGCCTGCATCACGCCGTGCGTGAAGGCGCACAGCTGGGCCGGCAGCTCCTCCTTGGCCAGTCCCTCGTAGGGCCCCGCGTCCACGTGCCGGACGAGCACGCCGGGCGCGAGCTCGACGACCGGCTGGAGGCCGCCGGCGTTGGCCCGGGTGAAGATCTCGACCTCGACGTTGATCGCGGCGAGCCGCTTGGCCAGCTCCACGATGTAGACGTTCATGCCGCCCGCGTCGCCCGTGCCGGGCTGGTGCAGGGGCGAGGTGTGCACGCTGAGCATGGCCACGCGGCGCGGGCTGCGGTGCCGGCCGGGGAGCCGGAGCCGGGGCGGCGCCGCCAGGGTGCCGGCGAACCGGGACACGTACTGGCTCACGTCGGCGGTCCTTCCGCTGTCGGGCATGACGACTGTCGGGCATGACGAGCGAGGGCACGTCGCTCCCCGCAACGGCGACAACACCCGCCCGGTCCGATTTCATTTCCGGCGCCGGCGCCGCTTTGCCAATTCGTTGCGCGGTCAGCGCCCGAGCAGGGCCTGGACAGGATCGGTTCAGACCTGGTCAGGGGCCTGGACAGGACCTGGTCAGGGGCCTGGACAGGACCTGGTCAGGACCTGGTCAGGGGCCCGGACAGGACCTGGTCAGGCCGTCCACCAGCACCCTTTACGCTCGTTTCATGGCATCCCGCACTCCCCGCACGGTCGGCGCCCGGCCCGTCGGCACGGTCACCCGCGGGACCACCAACCCCAACCGGCTGCGCCGCCAGGACCGCTGGATCGCCGCCGTGCACGGCCCGGCCCTGCGCCGCTCCGACGCGCCGCCCGTCGCCGTCGACCTCGGCTACGGCGCCGCGCCCTGGACCGCCGTCGAGCTGCTCGCCCGGCTGCGCACCGCCGACCCCCGCACCCTTCTCTACGGCATCGAGATCGAGCCGGCCCGGGTCGCCGCCGCGAAGCCGTACGAGTGCGAGGGCCTGGAGTTCCGGCACGGCGGCTTCGAGGTGCCGGTGCCCGGCGAGGTCGCGCTGATCCGGGCCGCGAACGTGCTGCGGCAGTACGACGAGGAGCAGGTCGCCGCGGTCTGGGAGCGCCTGCGCGCCCGCCTCGCACCGGAGGGCCTCCTCGTCGAGGGGACGTGCGACGAGATCGGCCGGCGGCACGTGTGGGTGGCGCTCGACCGCTCGGGGCCGCGGACGGTGACCTTCGCGACCCGGCTCGGCTCGCTCGACCGGCCCTCCGACCTGGCCGAGCGGCTGCCCAAGGCGCTGATCCACCGGAACGTGCCGGGCGAGCCGGTGCACGCGTTCCTGCGGGACTTCGACCGGGCGTGGGCCGCGGCGGCCCCGTTCGCCTCGCTGGGCGCGCGGCAGCGCTGGATCCGCGCCGTACGCGACCTGGCGGCCGACTGGCCGCTGACGGACGGGCCGCGGCGGTGGCGGCAGGGCGAGGTGACGGTGCGATGGGAGGCGCTGGCGCCCAACTCCCGGTGAACTTCCGCCGGCTGGGGAACGTCGTCGGGCGCCCTGGGGAACGCAACAGGAGCAACGCACGTCACCACTAGGGGGGAGTGACCCGACAGGCCCGGTTTTCCCCTGTTGTTTTCCGGTGGCACATGGCACTATCGCCAAGGTCACGACCAAGTTACTGACGGTAAATCAGCTACGTTCATGCAGGTCACTTGAGGGGGAGCCAGTGAACCGACGCCGCCACGCCATCGCCACGCTCACCGTGGTCTGCGCCCTGACGGTGCTCGCCTCGCCGGCGCTCACCCTCCAGGCAGCCGCCGCCCCGCTCCCCCCGCCGCCGAAGCAGCCGCAGAAGACCCTCGAAGAGGTCCGCGAGGAGATCGACGAGCTCTACCGGCAGGCCGCCGTCGCCACCGACGCGTACAACCTCGCCGAGGAGAAGACCAAGGAGCAGTCCGCCGAGATCGTGCAGCTGGCCCGGATGATCGTGGCCGGCCAGCAGAAGATCGCGGACCTCAAGGCCCGGGCCGGCGCCACGGCGCGCGCCCAGTACCGCAACGGCGGTCTGCCGGACGGCGCCCAGCTCGTCCTCACCAACGACCCCCAGCTCTTCCTCGACAACGCGGGCCGGCTCAAGGAGGGCCAGAAGGCCACCACCGACCTGCTCGCCGAACTGACGCAGACCCAGGCCGAGTTGACGACGTACGCCAAGGACGCCAGCGACAACTGGACCAAGCTGGAGGCCAACCGGGTCAAGCAGGCCAAGGCGAAGAAGGAGATCAACGACAAGATCGACGCGGCGAAGCAGCTGGAGTCCCAGCTCGCCGCCGAGGAGCGGGCCCGGCTGCTCGCCCTTGAGCAGCAGGCGCAGTACCGGGCCCAGACCAAGTGGCTCGACTCGGGCATCCTCAAGGACCTGAACGAGCAGGCCACCCCGGCCGGCAAGCGGGCGGTGGAGTTCGCCACCGCGCAGATCGGCAAGCCGTACGTGTGGGGGGCGGAGGGCCCGGCCTCCTACGACTGCTCCGGGCTCACCCAGTCCGCCTGGGGCGCCGCCGGCCTGTCCATCCCGCGCACCTCGCAGGAGCAGTGGCGGCTGCTCAAGCACGTGGACATCAAGGACATGCGGCCCGGTGACCTGATCGTCTACTACAAGGACGCCAGTCATATCGGGATGTACGTGGGGAACGGGGCGATCGTGCACGCGCCGCGCCCCGGGCGGAACGTGACGCTCACGGGCGCGGGCACGATGGAGATCCTGGGCGTCGTCCGCCCGGAGTGACGTTTCTCATCGGAACAGGTGCGCCTACCTCCCCATCCGCGGCATATGCCAAGGCGTTCCGGCGGTCCGCTCTGTGATCGCCATTCCGCTGCGGCGCACGGGCCCGCTATGGTCGGTCCCCGGCCCTCGGGGGGAGGGAAGGAAACCAGACCGATGCCCGTACCCGTACCGCGCCAGAGAATCGATTCTCCCGCGGCACCCGGAACGCCCGGCACCACCACCACGAGCGGTGGCACAGCCACCGACCTCACGCTCCTCGTCGTCGAGGACGACCCGGCGGGCCCGCTCGCCGTACCCGACGTGCTCGACGCGGCCGGCCCCCGGCTGCGCGTCCGCACCGCCCGCAACCTCACCGAGGCCGAGCGACTGCTCACCGACGACGTGCACTGCGTCCTGGTCGACCTCGCCCTGCCCGCACCCCGCGGCGCGGAGGACGACCCGCTCGCGCCGCTCCGGCACATCCTGCGGCTCGCGCCGCGCCACGCCGTCCTCGCCCTCGCCGCCTCCGCGGACGCGGAGCTCGCGGCCGAGGCGGTACGGGTCGGGGCGCAGGACCACCTCTTCCGCGAGGAGCTCGACGGGCGGCTCCTCAGCCGGGCCATCCGGTACGCGGTCGAGCGCAAGCGCGCCGACGCCGTGCAGGTCAAGCTCACCGAGTCCCGGCTGCGCGCCCAGGAGAACGCCCGCCTGGAGCGCGGCCTGCTGCCGACCCCGCTCCTGGAGGGCTCCGCGCTCCGCTTCGCCGCCCGCTACCGGCCCGGCCGGTCCCGCGCGCTGCTCGGCGGCGACTTCTACGACACCGTCCGCACCCCCGACGGCACCGTCCACGCCATGATCGGCGACGTCTGCGGCCACGGCCCGGACGAGGCCGCGCTCGGCGTGGAGCTGCGGATCGCCTGGCGGGCGCTGACCTTCGCGGGCCTGTGCGGGGACGAGCTGCTCTCCACGCTCCAGCAGGTCCTGGAACACGAGCGGGAGAGCGACGAGATCTTCGCGACGCTCTGCACGGTCGACATCGCGCCCGACGGGCGCCGGGCCGGGCTCTGCCTGGCCGGCCACCCCGCGCCGCTGATCGCCCGGCACGGACTGCCGGCCCGGCTGCTGCCGTACGACGAGGGCGGCCCGGCCCTCGGCCTGCTGCCGCGCGCCCGCTGGCCGCGCCGGCAGGTGGAGCTGGGGGCGAGCTGGAGCCTGCTGATGTACACAGACGGCCTGATCGAGGGCCGTTCGGCGGGCCCGGGTTCGCCGCGGCTCGGCCAGGACGGGATGGTCGAGATGATCAACCGGCAGCTGGCGGCCGGGCTGCGCGGCGAGGAGCTGCTCGACGCGGCCGTGACGGAGGTGCGCGAGCTGAACGGCGGGGAGCTGACGGACGACGTGGCGGTGCTTGCGCTGGAACGGGACCGCGGCCCGGACCGGGAAGGGAACCCGGTACGGGACAGGGCCCGGGGCCAGTGACTGACCCCGGGCCCTGTGCCCCCTGTGGTGATCCGTGACCGCTACCGGCCGCCGTTGTAGGGGCCGTACGGTCCGTCGCTGCTCGACCCGCCGCGCCGGCCGCCGCCGCCGGAGACCTGACGGAGGGCCGGCCGCACGTCGACCATGAAGACGATGGCGGCGATGAGCCCGGCGATCTGCAGGAACAGCATCGGCAGCAGCACGTTGAGGAGCAGGTTGATCCCGAGCAGGATCAGCCAGAACTTCTTGGTCTGCTTGTCGGCGGCACGGTAGGCGTCCTCCCGGGCCATGGCGGCGAAGACGAACGCGGCGACGGCGAAGCCGGTGAAGACCAGGAAGGTCACCAGGGTGAGGATCGAGTCGAAGCCGTTCGCCAACATGCTGAGCACCGCCTAGGTGTGGGGATGGAGCGCCTCGCGGCCAAGGTACCCGTTACAACGCCCAGGACACCGGGTTTGGTGCCCGGACCGGGGGCCAAGTGGGGACTACTCGCCGCTTTCGGCGGCAACGGCCTTCTTGGCGGGCGCCTTGCGGGTGGAGGTCTTGCGGGCGGCGGGCTTGGGAGCCTGCTCGCCGGCGTCGGCCTCGGCGGCGGCCTCGGCCTTCGGCTGCGGCTCGGGGTCCGGCTCGACGACGACGGCGATCTCGGTGATCTCCTCGGCGACCTCGCCCCGCCACGCCTTGACGGCCTCCTCGCCGTGCGCGGCGAGCTCCTCGTACTTCTCGCGCGCCTTCACCGCGTACTCGGCGGCGACGCCGACCCCGCGCAGCGCCAGGTCCTGGGCCTGCTCGCCCAGCTTCTTCAGGTCGGTGTCGATGCCGCCCACGAACTCGGCGAACTTCGCCTGCGCCTTCTCCTGCACCGCCTTCGGGTCCGTCTTCTTCACGGCCTCGATCCGCGCGGGCGCCTCGGCGGCGAGCTGCTCGATCAGCCCGGGCACCTTCTTGGCCTGCTGCACGGCGAGGTCGGCGGTGCCGGCGGCGAAGTAGAGGGGGGTACGCAGTTCGTCGATGATGGCCATGGTCGTGGTCCTCCCAGAAGTTCTACGTGTCGGTGGGCTGCGCCGGCTGCCCGGCGGCGTTCTCGGCGGCGTTCTCCTTGCGGAAGGAGTCGTAGATCTGGAGCAGTACCTGCTTCTGCCGCTCGTTGATCGAGGGATCGGCCAGGATGACGGCGCGCGTCTCCAGCTCGTCCCGGTCCTTCTCGTCGAGGATCCCGGCGCGCACGTACAGCGTCTCGGCGGAGATCCGCAGGGCCTTGGCGACCTGCTGCAGCACCTCCGCGCTGGGCTTGCGCAGCCCCCGCTCGATCTGACTCAGATACGGATTCGACACCCCCGCGGCCTCGGCGAGCTGCCGCAGGGACAGCTGCGCGGTGCGCCGCTGCTCGCGGAGGTACTCACCGAGATTGCCGACGTTGAGCGATGCCATGTCTCGACCCTGCCAGCTGCCGCTAACTATTGCAAGCAGGCGCTTGCAATAGTTCTGTTACGCGGGCGCCTCAACCTCCGCCCCGCGAGCCGCGTCCCCGCGCAGCCGCCCGTACATCACCATGTCCCGCCGCTCCTCCCCCACCTGCTGCCAGCCGCGCAGCAGCCCCTCGCGGCGGAAGCCGGCGCGTTCCGCCGTGCGGGCGGAGGCGGTGTTCCAGGGTTCGACGCAGAGTTCGAGCCGGGGGACGCCGAGCTCCCGGAAGGCCCATTCCGCGACCGTGGCGAGGGCGGTGGCGGCGATGGCGCGGCCGCGGGCGGCCGGGCTGAGCCAGTAGCCGAGGGAAGCACGGCCCTGGGCGAGGTCCCTGAGCCAGAGGCCGATGAAGCCGACGGGGCGGGCCGCCCGGTCGGCGTCCGGGGCCGGGAGCTCGATGGCGAAGGGATAGCCGGCGCCGGTCGCGGCGCGGGACCACTGGCGCTCGACGAAGGCACGGCCCTCGGCGTCGGAGTAGGACGAGGGCACGGTCGTGATCAGCGGGATGTACGGGTCGGCCGACGCCTCACGGACCAGCGCGAGGTCCGGGTCCGCGAGGCGCCAGGGGCGCAGGGTGAGGCCGGTGGGGTCGGTCAGGACGGGGACGGTCAGGGCGGGGACGGTCAGCTCCATCCCCGTATCCTGCCGCGCGCCCCCTGCCGTCAGGCCCCCACGTACTCCGCCAGGTGCTCCCCCGTCAGCGTCGAGCGGGCCGCGACCAGGTCCGCCGGAGTGCCCTCGAAGACGATGCGGCCGCCGTCGTGGCCGGCGCCGGGGCCGAGGTCGATGATCCAGTCGGCGTGGGCCATGACGGCCTGGTGGTGTTCGACGACGACGACGGACTTGCCGGAGTCGACGAGGCGGTCGAGGAGGCCGAGGAGCTGTTCGACGTCGGCGAGGTGGAGGCCGGCGGTGGGCTCGTCGAGGACGTAGACGCCGCCCTTGTCGCCCATGTGGGTGGCCAGCTTGAGCCGCTGGCGCTCGCCCCCGGAGAGGGTGGTGAGCGGCTGGCCGAGACTGAGGTAGCCGAGGCCGACGTCGGCGAGGCGCTCCAGGATGCGGTGGGCGGCGGGGGTGCGGGCCTCGCCGGCGCCGAAGAAAGCCTCGGCCTCCTCGACGGACATGGCGAGGACCTCGGCGATGTTCCGGCCGCCGAAGCGGTATTCGAGGACCGAGGCCTGGAAGCGCCTGCCCTCGCACTCCTCGCACACCGTGGACACCCCGGCCATCATCGCCAGGTCCGTGTAGACGACCCCGGCGCCGTTGCAGGTCGGGCAGGCGCCCTCCGAATTGGCGCTGAACAGCGCGGGCTTCACGCCGTTGGCCTTGGCGAACGCCTTGCGGATCGGGTCGAGGAGCCCGGTGTACGTCGCCGGGTTGGAGCGCCGCGAGCCGCGGATCGCGCCCTGGTCGACCGACACCACGCCCGCCCCTCCAGGGATCGAGCCGTGCACCAGCGAGCTCTTGCCGGAACCGGCGACACCGGTGACGACGGTGAGGACGCCGAGCGGGATGTCGACGTCGACGTCGCGCAGGTTGTTCGCGTTCGCGCCGCGCACTTCGAGGACCCCGGTCGGCTTCCGTACGGCCTCCGGCGCCTTGATCGCCGCCCGGTCGCCGAAGTGCCGGCCCGTGATCGTGTCACTGGCCCGCAGCGCGTCGACGGTGCCCTCGAAGCAGACGCTGCCGCCCGCCGTACCCGCGCCGGGCCCGAGGTCGACCACATGGTCGGCGATCGCGATGGTCTCCGGCTTGTGCTCGACGACCAGGACCGTGTTGCCCTTGTCGCGCAGCCGCAGCAGCAGGCCGTTCATGCGCTGGATGTCGTGCGGGTGCAGTCCGGTGGTCGGCTCGTCGAAGACGTACGTGACGTCGGTGAGCGACGACCCGAGGTGCCGGATCATCTTCACGCGCTGCGCCTCGCCGCCCGAGAGGGTGCCGGAGGGGCGGTCGAGCGCGAGATAGCCGAGGCCGATCTCCACGAACGAGTCGAGGGTCTGCTGGAGCGTCGCGAGCAGCGGCGCCACCGAGGGGTCCTCGACGCCGCGCACCCACTCGGCGAGGTCGCTGATCTGCATCGCGCACACGTCGGCGATGCTCTTCCCGCCGATCTTCGACGAACGGGCGCCCTCGTTGAGGCGGGTGCCGTCGCACTCGGGGCAGACGGCGAAGGTGACCGCGCGCTCGACGAAGGCGCGGACGTGCGGCTGGAGGGAGTCGACGTCCTTCGACAGCATGGACTTCCGGAGCTTGGGGATCAGGCCCTCGTAGGTGAGGTTGATGCCCTCGACCTTGATCTTGGTCGGCTCGCGGTGCAGGAGGTCGTTCAGCTCGCGCTTGGTGTAGCGGCGGATCGGCTTGTCCATGTCGAAGAAGCCGCTGCCGGCGAAGATCCGGCCGAACCAGCCGTCCATGCTGTAGCCGGGGATCGTCAGCGCGCCCTCGGCGAGCGACTTCGTCTCGTCGTACAGCGCCGTGAGGTCGATGTCGGAGACCGCGCCGCGGCCCTCGCAGCGCGGGCACATGCCGCCGGTGATGCTGAAGCTGCGCCGCTCCTTCACCGTCCGGCCGCCCTTCTCGACGGAGACGGCACCGGCGCCGCTGATGGAGGCGACGTTGAAGGAGAACGCCTTCGGGCCGCCGATGTGCGGCGTGCCGAGGCGGCTGAAGAGGATGCGGAGCATGGCGTTGGCGTCGGTGGCGGTGCCGACGGTGGAGCGCGGGTCGCCGCCCATCCGCTGCTGGTCGACGGTGATCGCGGTGGTCAGACCGTCGAGGACGTCGACGTCGGGGCGGCCGAGGGAGGGCATGAAGCCCTGGACGAAGGCGCTGTACGTCTCGTTGATCAGCCGCTGCGACTCGGCGGCGATCGTGTCGAAGACGAGGGAGCTCTTGCCGGAGCCGGAGACGCCGGTGAAGACGGTGAGCCGGCGCTTCGGCAGCTCGATGCTGACGTCCTTGAGGTTGTTCTCGCGCGCGCCGTGCACGCGGATCATGTCGTGGCTGTCGGCGGCGTGCGACGGCTTGCTCATCGACGGCTTGCTCATCATGTCTCCTCGGTGGTGGCTCGCCCAGCCAGGCTAGGCGGGGCGGGCGGCCGGTGCTTCTCGATTCCTGACCGACCCGGGGGCAGTCGTGGCAGGGTGGGACCGTGACGCCGACGCTCGACGACCTGGTGAGACTGCGCCGCGCGCGGGACATGATCGACCGCGACTACGCGGAGCCGCTCGACGTGCCGGCCCTCGCGCGGGCCGCGCTGATGTCGGCCGGGCACTTCCAGCGCAGCTTCCGGGCGGCGTACGGGGAGACGCCGTACAGCTACCTCATGACCCGGCGGATCGAGCGGGCGAAGACGCTGCTGCGGCGCGGCGACCTGAGCGTGACGGAGGTGTGCTTCGCGGTCGGGTGTACGTCGCTCGGGTCGTTCAGCACGCGTTTCACGGAACTGGTCGGGGAGAGCCCGAGCGCGTACCGGGCGCGGAACCACGAGGCGGGCGAGCCGATCCCGGCGTGCGTGGCGAAGTTCCTGACGCGCCCGACCAGGGCGCCGCGACAGCCCGTCCCCGCCTCCGCCCCCGCCTCCGAGTCCGCCTCGGACCCCGGATCCGACTCCGGATCCGCCTCCGACTCCGCCCCCGGTCCGGAACCGGTCAGGAACGGAGAAGCGGAAAGCCCGGCGGGCTCCTAACGTCGGTCCCATGAACACGAACGCCACCACCATCAACCTGTCCCAGTGCTTCATCGCCGTCGACGACCACGACAAGGCGCTCGCCTTCTACCGCGACGCCCTCGGCCTCGAAGTCCGCAACGACGTCTCCTTCGAGGGCATGCGCTGGGTCACCGTCGGCTCGCCCACCCAGCCGGACGTCGAGATCGTCCTCGAACCCCCGCTCGCCGACCCCAACGCCCCGGCCGCCGACCGCCAGGCCGCCGCCGAACTCCTCGCCAAGGGCATGCTGCGCGGCGTCATCTTCCGCACCGACGACGTGGACGCCACCTTCGAACGCATCCGCGCGGCGGGCGGCGAGGTCCTCCAGGAGCCCATGGACCAGCCCTACGGCGTCCGCGACTGCGCCTTCCGCGACCCCGCGGGCAACATGCTCCGCTTCAACCAGCCCCGCTCCTGACCGCACCCCCGCCCCCGCCCCCGAGGCCGGCCACCCAACGCGCGACGGCCGCGTAGTCCGCCTCGCCGAGTCCCGTACGCGGATCCACCCGGTGCAGCAGAGCCGGCGCCGGGTGGTGGGCACCCGTCCAGGCGCGGTCGGGGGCGGTGATCTCGTCGTCGAGCCAGACGTACGGACGGCCGCCCGCCCAGGCGGAAAGAGCATCCCGGGGCGGGGCGGGGGCGTAGGAGGGGTACGGGGTCGGGGCGCCGAAGGGGATCAGGGGGCCGTCCACGTCCAGGAAGAGCAGGGGTGGGGGCAAGGGTCGCATGGGGTCAGCCTGGCACCTGGGTCACTCGTACGCTCGTCGATATCGCCCGGATCGGAGCCGAACTCAGCGACGTATACGGCCCGTCCGCCGCAACGCCGCCGGCAGCGGCTCACGACACCCTCCACGCCCACGTGATCTCGATCAGAAGATGTCCATACTCCACGGCCGCCGCGAGGTCCGCAGCAGCAGGTCCGCCCGCGCCGCCGCGCCGGCCGCGGCCTCCTCCACCCGGCCGAGCGCCCCGAGCCGTACCGCCGACTCGTCGCCGAGCACCAGCGTCGCCAACTCCGCCACGTCCAGGACCAGATCGGGCGCCGCCGTCGTCGGCGTGCACGAGCCGCCCTCCGGGGACGCGTCGAGCCGGTAGCGCCCGCCCGCGAAGCCGGCCGCGTCCCGCACGTCCAGGACGAGGCTGCCCTCGGTCGCGTACGTCCGCGGTTCGAGCACCTTCGGCACGTCCAGGATCCGCAGCCACAACATGTCCGCGTGGGTGACGACCTGCGCGGCGCGCGGGTCGGGCAGCAGCAGCGGCAGGACGTCGTCGGGGGCGCGGTGGCCGGTCCGGACCCGGGTGATCCAGTCGACCGAGCAGACGAACCGCCACAGCGCGCGCTCCGCGGCCGGCGTGACGGCGACGAGGTCGCGCACGCTCGCCGTGTTGACCGGCTGCTTCTGGTCGCTCCACTTGTCGTCGACGGTGTACGCGACATAGCCCTCGATCTCGCCGGCGGCGGACCGGTAGACGGCGTAGAACGGCTCGGTCCACGGCTCGAAGTGGTACGAGTTCCCGGTGCCGACGTCCCAGCCGCGCGCCGTGCGGTCGGTGACCCCGGCGCGCTGCGCGGCGAAGCGCCGGTGCAGCGCCGGGCCCTCCTTGCGGATCTCGGCGCCGTCGGAGAAGTCGATGCGCCCGCCGCCGTCCGCCTCCCCCGGTCCGGACCAGCGGCCGTCCAGTCCGGAGCGGGTCACGTCGACGACCCACTCGGTGGCCCAGCTCGCGACGCCGAAGCCGAACCGCCCGTATATCGGGTACTCGGCCGCGATCAGCGTCGCGCACGCGTCGCCGCGGTCCTTCGCCCGGGCCAGGTCGCCCGCCATCATCCGGCTGAGCAGGCCGCGCCTGCGGTGGGTCGCGGAGACGGTGACCCCGCTGACCGCGTTGGCGGCGAGGTCCGCGCCGCCGACCGTGGACAGCTTCTGGGCGAAGGAGTGGAAGGTGGCGACGATCCGGCCGCGGTCGAAGGCACCGTAGGCGCGGGTCAGGTCCGTGTGCGGCAGCCGGTCGGCGACCTCCTCGTCCCTGATCACCGGAGGGTTGAGGAAACCGAACCGCTTGGTCAGCAGCCACTCGCGGAACTCGGACTCGTCGATCGCGCGCACCTCAAGGCTCATCCTTCGAGGCTATGCGGGCGGCGAAGCCGGGCGCACGCGAGTTTCCCGCAGGCCCGGGGAGCTCACGCCAGCAGGTCGTCGACCTGCGCCTCGCCCTCCCGGTAGCGGCGGGCGATCTCCGCGCTGCAGTCGTCCGCCGTCCGCTGGAGCTGGTGCCGGCGCCGGGAGACCTGCTGCTCGTACCCCGCCAGCCGCCCCATCGCCGTGTGCAGCTCCTCGTCCGTACGGGCCGTCAGGTCCGACAGCTCGACCTCCGACAGCATCTCGGCCGCGAGCCGTCGGTACTCCTCGCCGCGCGGCGTCGACAGCGTCACGTGCCGCACCGACGTCCGGTGCCGCGACGGGGCGTCCGCGAGGATCTCCGACAGCCGGTCGAGCACCGGCGTCTCCGCACCCGCCGCACCCGCCGGCGCCCCGGGGTCCGCGGCCCCCGGGTCGGTGCGGCGCGCCAGCTCGGCGCGCAGGATGTCGATCCGGCCCTGGAGCATCCGCCGTACGTAGCTCAGATCGGCCTCGTCGCTCTGCGCCTCGCGGCGCAGTGTCCGCAGCTCGGGCAGCCGCAGTGCGCCGAGCTCCGGCTGCGGCCGCTCCGGCAGGTCGGGCTCGGCGGTCCGCTGCACGGGCGGGCGCCCGACGGATCCGTCGACGGAACCGCCGAGCCCGCCGGAACGGCCGGAACCGCGGGTCAGGCGTACGGGACCGGACGGCGTGTGCCCGGTGCCAGGTGCACTCATGAGAATCGTCCCCTCGACCGGTGCGGTCGGCCGCACCGCCTGACAGGCATGGTGCCACTCGCGCCCCGGCCGACGCAGGCGGTCTGCACCCGTTCGGCCCTGCCCGTATCAGTCTGTAGGTTGGTCCGTATGCGAGCAGTGGTGCAGAGGGTCGACGGCGCGAGCGTCGTCGTCGCAGGGGAGACCGTCGGCGAAATCGTCGGCGAGGGGCTGTGCGTGCTGGTCGGGGTGACCCACGACGACACGCCGGAGAAGGCCGCGCAATTGGCCAGAAAGCTCTGGTCCGTCCGGGTGCTGGAGGGCGAGAAGTCCTGCTCCGACGTGAACGCGCCGCTGCTCGTCATCTCCCAGTTCACCCTCTACGGAGACGCCCGCAAGGGCCGCCGCCCCACCTGGAACGCCGCCGCGCCCGGCCCGGTCGCCGAACCGCTGGTCGACGAGGTGGTCGCACAGCTGCGGGCGCTCGGCGCGCGCGTGGAGACGGGCCGGTTCGGAGCGGACATGCGCGTCTCGCTCACGAATCACGGCCCGTTCACGGTGCTGCTCGACGTCTGACAGCCGGTTCGGCTGGGCTCGGCAGTACGGCTCAAGCGGTACGCGGTACGCGGTACGGCTCAAGCGGTACGGCTCAGGCGTACGCCTACGGCTCGACGATCGTCTCCTGCGCGGCCGCCGTCGTTCCCGCGATCAGCTCGGCGTCCACCGGCACGTTCCGCTTCACCAGCGCGAGGGCGATCGGGCCGAGCTCGTGGTGGCGCACCGCGGTCGTGACGAAGCCCAGCTGGCGGCCCTCCGCCCCGTCGGCGGCGAGCCGGACCGGGTCGCCGTGCGCCGGCAGGTGCACCTCGCTTCCGTCCAGGTGCAGGAAGACCAGGCGGCGCGGCGGCTTGCCCAGGTTGTGGACGCGGGCGACCGTCTCCTGGCCGCGGTAGCAGCCCTTCTGGAGGTGGACGGCGCTGCCGATGACGCCGATCTCGTGCGGGATGGTCCGGTGGTCGGTCTCGAAGCCGAGCCGCGGCCGGTGCTGCTCGACGCGCAGCGCCTCGTACGCGAGGATGCCGGCGGCCGGTCCGTGCGAGGCGGCGAAGGACTCCAGGTCCGCGCGCGGCAGGAACAGGTCGCGGCCGTGCGCCGTCTCCCGTACGACCACGCCCTCGGGCGCGGCGGCGATGGAGCCGGCCGGCAGGTGGACCACGGCGAAGTCGTCGGTGCGGTCGGCGACGTCGACCCGGTAGAAGAACTTCATCGACTCCAGGTACGCGATGAGCTCGGCCTGCGTGCCCGGCTCGACGTGCGCCCACACCGTCTCGCCGTCGTCGACGAGGTACAGGGCGTGTTCGATGTGTCCGTTCGCGGAGAGGATCAGCGCGTCCGTGGCCTGGCCGACGGGGAGGGCACTGACGTGCTGGGTGAGCAGCAGGTGCAGCCAGCTCAGCCGGTCGGCGCCGGTGACGGTGACGACACCGCGGTGCGAGAGGTCGACGAAACCGGTGCCGTCGGCAAGGGTCCGCTGCTCGCGGAACAGGTCGCCGTAGTGGGCGGCGACTCCTTCGTCACGGCCTTCGGCGGGGACGGCGCCGGGCAGGGACAGCAGTGGGCTCTTCATGGATGAAAGCCTACGACTCCGCGGCGGCGTGCTTTAGTGCGCAGTCCTCGCACTGGCCGAAGATCGCGAAGTGCTTCATGTCCGTCCGGAAGCCGAAGGTCTCGCGGAGCTTGCCGGTGAAGTCGGCCGCGACCTCCACGTCCGCCTCGATGACCTCCGAGCAGTCCCGGCAGACCAGGTGCAGATGGTGGTGCCGGTCGGCGAGGTGGTAGGTCGGCGCCCCGTGCCCCAGATGGGCGTGGCTGACCAGACCGAGCTCTTCAAGGAGCTCCAGGGTCCGGTAGACGGTCGAGATGTTGACGCCGGAGGCGGTCTTGCGGACCTCGACGAGGATGTCGTCCGGGGTCGCGTGCTCCAGCGCGTCGACGGCCTCCAGGACAAGCTGGCGCTGGGGCGTCAGCCGGTAGCCGCGCTGCCGCAGGTCGCTCTTCCAGTCGGTGCTCACCACGCCCCCAGTGTAGGAGGGCGTGGCCCGAGCACCGAGGGTCTTGCCTACTTGAAGAAGGCGATGCCGTCGTCCGGCATGTCGGGGAGGTTGCGCGCCATCTCGGCGACCTCCTCCGGGGTGACGACCTTCTTCAGGTGCGCCGACATGTAGGGGCGCAGCGGGACCTCGGGGGTGGCCTTCTCGCCGACCCACATGAGGTCGCTCTTGACGTAGCCGTAGAGGCGCTTGCCACCACTGTACGGGCCGGAGGCCGCGGTGCGCGCGACGGCGTCGGTCGCGATGTCGATCTGCGGCTTCTGGTCGGCGAGCTCGCCGTACCAGACCTCGACGACGCCCTGGTCGCGGATCATGACGACCTCGACCTTGCGGTCCGCGTCGATGCGCCAGTAGCCGCTCTCGCTCTCCAGCGGGCGGACCTTGTTGCCGTCGGCGTCCAGGACCCAGGAGTGCGAGTGGTACTCGATGAAGTCGCGGCCGTCGTGGCTGAACGTCACGGACTGGCCGAAGTTGCACTTCTCGGCGCCGGGGAAGTCGGACACGCCGGCGCCTTCCCACGTACCGAGCAGGAACGCGAGGGGGACGAGGCCGGGATTGAGGTCGGACGGGATCTGGATCATGAGCAGCTCAGGCGATCTGTTCTCGTTCGGTTGTTTAGCGCTGGCCCTGGTACAGCTTCTTCACGGTCAGACCCGCGAAGGCGAGGACCGCGACACAGACGAGCGCCAGCAGGGTTTCGAAGAAGACGATCACTTGATGCTCCTCGGTGAGCGGTGAAGGCGGAACGGGCCGGACCCCAGCTTAGTGGGCCGGGGACCCGGCGCTCTCGGTGAGGTGGGTCTCGTACGTGATCTCGTACGGGACCTGCCCGGGCGGTCAGCCGAGCAGCTGGTCCTGGAGGGTCACCGTCTGCTGGAACGGGACGGCCGCCGCCCCGCCCTTGCGGGACTGGACGACCAGGGCGAGCGTGTCGCCGGCCTGGATGTAGGACCAGCGGGTCTGCTCGGCGCCGTACGGCTTGGTCTCGGCGACCGTGTACACCGCCGTGTCGTCGGCCCGTATGTCGCCGCCGAGGGAGTCGCTCTCGACGGTCCCCGTGCCGTCCAGCGGCAAGGTGTCCTGCGAGCCGCCGTTCAGCGCGTCGTCCTTGAACGCCTCCGAGAAGCCGACCGACTTGAACCGCAGCAGGTAGACGGCGCTCTTCGTGCCGTCCGGCATGGTCCAGGCGCGGGCGGCGACGTGGCGGAGGGCGGAGTCGTCGATGGCCTGCTTCAGGGCACCGCGCTTCTCCTTCGGATAGAGGGACAGATAGTCGTCGACGCTCACCCAGCCGCCGGCCCGCTTCGGGTCCACGGTCGCCCCGGCCGGCGCCGGCAGCACGAGCGCGCGCAGGTCGGCGTAGTGGATCTCGCCTTCGTTGCCGTCGGTGAAGGGGCGCGGGGCGCCCTCCGGCAGCGCGGGGAGACTCAGCTTCGGGTACTCCCACCGGCCGTCGTTCGCGGTCGCGAGCCCGGGCACGTCGGTGCGCTCCATGGCCGTGATCCCGGCGGCGGTCCCGACGCCGAGGCCGCCGCAGACGACGAGCGCGGCGGTCCAGAGGGCGACGGCGCGCAGCACGCGACCGCGGGTGGCCGCTGCCGCCGCCGGGACCTGCGACGCCTCCGGGGCCGCTGCCGCCTCGGAGGCCGCTGCCGCCTCGGGGGCTTCCGGAGTGGTCCGCGGCTCGGGAGTGGTCTGCGGCGTCTCGGGGGTGGTCTGCGGCTCGGTCTCGCTCACGGTCTCGCTCATACGTACTCCCCCGGGGACTTGATGTGGTCGAGCTGCTTCTTCACCAGCTCGGCGACAGCGGACCTGTCGAAGGGCCGGCTGCCCGAGGCGGTGACCGAGACGAAGTACCCCGACTCGTTCGCCGAGCAGAACATGCCGTCCAGGCCACGGTCGCCCTTGGTCTTCTTCGGCTTCGGCTTCGGCATCGCGAAGCAGGACGCGTCCTTGTGGTCCGCGATCTTCGGGCCCTTGGGGAACCCGAGCAGCTCGGCGATCTCGGCCCGCAGCCTGCGCAGATCGGCGCCGAACCGCTTGTCCTTCAGGTGCACGACCTGCACCTCGACCACGAGGTCGTCATCCTCGGAGGCGTAGGAGCGCACGGCGATGCCCTGGATGCCGAGCTTCTCGATCCGCTTGTCGAAGTCGCGGCGCTTCTTGCCGGAGAGGCCCTTGCCCTGCTGCTTGACCAGGGCGATCGCGTCGCGCGCGGAGAGTTCGCCGTCGTTGCCGTAGCGGTCGACGTCGGGTCCGAGCACGTACCCCTCGGGGACCGGCAGCAGCAGCTTGCTCAGCGGCGTCGAGGCCCTGCCGTGGGCGAGCGCGTCGGCGGCCGGGTCCTTGCTCTCCGCGTCGCTCGCCGCGTCCGGGGCCGGTTCCTCCCAGCCGATCGTGGGCGCGTGGCGCTCGGCTCCCGCCACGGTGACGCCGGTGTACGTCCCGCCGGCGGCGAGGCCGAGCACGAGTACGCCGCCGAGGACGTACGGGAACAGGCGGCGCGGCCTGCGCGGCGCGGGTACGGAGGCGGACGTGGGCGCGGACGCGGGCACGGACGTGGGCGCGGACGTGACGGCGCCCTCGTCGAGGCCGGCGTCGGCGTTCGGGGTGGTTTCCTCGCTCACAGGCGCTCCAGCTGCCGCTCGGCCAGCGAGGAGATCTCCTTCTGGCTGATCTTCTTGGTGTCCGTCACAAAGATCTCGATCGCGACGTCGCCGCGGTGGACGTACGCGCGGGCCTCGTAGATGTCGAGGTAGCCCGACTTGCGCTGCACCGGGAGCAGGTAGGTGCGCCCGTCGGCGCTGCCCTTGACCGGCTGGCCGTAACCGGCGTCGTCCTGCATGAACCCGCGCTGGTCCTCCGCGTGCTCGGCGGCGCCCAGAGTGCTGCCGGACCGGAACTGCACCAGGTTGATCTGGGTGAACCTGAACTCGCCCGTGCGCCAGCCCTCGCTGGCGACCCGGCGGATGCCGCCGTCCAGCAGGTACTGGAACTCGCCGGCCGGGCCGTCGAAGTCCGAGGCGTACGAGGCGAGGCTCAGCCAGCCGTCCTCGGGAAGGAAGTCGGCCTTCCTGGCCCCCGCCGGCTTCGGCAGCAGCAGCTTGCGCAGGTCCCCGTCGGTCTTCAGACCGCGGTCCTCCGCCACGGTCAGCGGCTCCGGCTCCTTGCCCTTCGGGAGCGGCTTCGCCGGGTAGGCCAGGCCCTTCTGGTTGAGGGCCGGGAGCGGAGTGGGCTCGCGCTCGGCCTGGATGCCGTAGCCCACCGCCGTACCGCCGACGATGCCGAGCACGGCGGCGACGGCGATCAGCGCGACGGCGCGGCCGGCCCGGCGGCGCGGAGCCGGCGTCTGATCAACGGCGGGAACCGGCGCGGGCGCGGGTATCGGCGCCTGATCGGGCGCGGGCACCGAGGTGTTTTGAGCGGATCCCACCGCTTCTGAGGCTTCCAAAGCAGTCCCCCCACGAGACTAGAAGCGCGGATTCCGTATCACCGCGCACCCAACTGACCCGTGAGTGATGCATGAGGTTGCCTCGAACCGCATTACAGTTCGGTATATGGCGAAGAAGCTCGTGATCAAGGTGACCGCCGGTGCCGACGCCCCGGAACGCTGCTCCCAGGCCTTCACGGTGGCCGCCGTCGCCGTCGCCAGTGGCGTCGAGGTCTCGCTCTGGCTGACCGGCGAGTCCTCCTGGTTCGCCCTGCCGGGCCGCGCGGCCGAGTTCGAGCTCCCGCACGCCGCACCGCTGCCGGACCTGATCGACTCGATCCTCGCGGCCGGCCGCGTCACCCTGTGCACCCAGTGCGCCGCCCGCCGCGAGATCACCGAGGACGACGTCCTCAAGGGCGTCCGCATCGCGGGCGCGCAGGTCTTCGTCCAGGAGGCCATGGCGGACGAGACCCAGGCCCTCGTCTACTAGTTCCGGCCGCCCCCGTAGCCGGCCCTCCCCCGGTTCCGGCAGCCTCCGCCACGCAGTCCCAGCGGTCCCGTTACGCGTCCCGGTCGCGCTTCTTGCCGTCCAGTTCGTCCCACCAGTCGTCGGACTGCTTGTCACCGCTGGGATCGTCCCACCAGCGGTCGTCCGGCCCCCGCCGGTTCGCGACCATCGCGGCGAACGGCGGGATGAGCATGGCGACCACGCACATGGCGATGGCGGCGGGGACCGAGAAGAGGCGCACGACGGCCCAGGCGCCCACGAAAAGCACCAGGCAGACGCCCATCATCCAGAAGTAGACGCGTCGTCGCCGTGCGTACACACCTTCAGAGTACGACCGGAACGCGACCGCCGACAGTCTGTGCGCGGGTGCCGCGCGGGCAGACCCGCGGGCAGACCGAAGGGCCGTGCCTCAGGTCCCGGAAAGCGTCCAACCCCCCAGGAGGCACGGCCCCACGGCCGTTCAGTGGTGATCCTTCGTGGATCAGACCGCGATGGCGACCTCGGCGAGGCCACCCTTCTGGGCCACGACCTGACGGTCGGCGGTGCCGCCCGGGACCAGGGCGCGGACGGTCCAGGTGCCCTCGGCCGCGTAGAAGCGGAACTGGCCGGTGGCGGAGGTGGGGACCTCGGCCGTGAACTCGCCGGTGGAGTCGAGGAGACGCACGTAACCGGTGACGGGCTGGCCGTCCTTGGTCACGTAGCCCTGGATCGTGGTCTCACCGGGCTTGATCGTCGAGGCGTCGGGGCCGCCGGGCTGCGCTCCGCACATGTCAGGAATCCTTACGGTCGATGAGGGGGGAGTCTCAGGGGTCTTACTTGTTGGCGCCGAGCTCGATCGGCACGCCCACGAGGGAGCCGTACTCGGTCCACGAGCCGTCGTAGTTCTTGACGTTCTCGACACCGAGCAGCTCGTGCAGGACGAACCAGGTGAGCGCGGAGCGCTCGCCGATGCGGCAGTAGGCGATGGAGTCCTTCGCCAGGTCGACCTGCTCGTCGGCGTAGAGGGCCTTCAGCTCCTCGTCCGACTTGAAGGTGCCGTCGTCGTTGGCGTTCTTCGACCAGGGGATGTTGCGGGCGGACGGGACGTGGCCCGGACGCTGCGACTGCTCCTGCGGGAGGTGCGCCGGGGCGAGCAGCTTGCCGGAGAACTCGTCGGGCGAGCGCACGTCGACGATGTTCTGGTTGCCGATCGCGGCCACGACGTCGTCGCGGAAGGCGCGGATCGAGGTGTCCTGGGCCTGGGCCTTGTACTGCGTGGCCGGACGGTTCGGGACCTCGGAGCCGTCGACCAGGTCGCGGGAGTCGAGCTCCCACTTCTTGCGGCCGCCGTCGAGCAGCTTGACGTCCTGGTGGCCGTACAGCTTGAAGTACCAGTAGGCGTACGACGCGAACCAGTTGTTGTTGCCGCCGTAGAGGACGACCGTGGTGTCGTTGGCGATGCCCTTGGCCGAGAGGAGCTTCTCGAAGCCCTCCTGGTCGATGAAGTCGCGGCGGACCGGGTCCTGGAGGTCCTTCGTCCAGTCGATCCGGATCGCGTTCTTGATGTGGTTCTTGTCGTACGCCGAGGTGTCCTCGTCGACCTCGACCAGGGCGACCTGCGGGTTGTCGAGGTTGGCCTCGACCCAGTCGGCGTCGACCAGGACGTCGCTGCGAGCCATGCTGTTTCTCCTCCGGGGCAGTGTGCGGCGGTGTCGTGCGGGGTGGTGCGGTGCGGGTACGCGTCGGTGCGCATGCGGCGGATTCGGTGCGTGCGGACGACGGCGTACGGCTGCGCAGGGGTGGCCCCGACATCACGTCGGAGGGCCTGAGGAAATACGGGGCGACGTGCGCCCCGCTCAGACAGAGCGACAGAGCATGGCGGCGATGCGGCACAGGTCTACTGCCCGCCGCTTCGTGAGTTCCGCCTGTCGCTTCATGACGACGATCGTAGGGACGGACAGGCGGCCGTGTCACCGGCGTGTCGTATTTTGAGACGCGATCGTCCGGCATTCGGGATGCAAAAAGGGTGCGGAACACCCCGGAGGGCCCGCCGACAGCGGGCTTGGCCATTGTTTCTACGGATCGGACGCGACCGTCTCAGAATGTGATCCGCAGCGGGGTACAGCCACCCGACGGGCGGCGGTCAGGCCCCGGTGGGCGGCGGTCAGGGCGGTCAGGGCGGTCAGGACGGTCAGGGCGGTCAGGGTGGTCAGGACGCCGTCAGGTCCACGTTCTCGCCCGACACCGTCACCGCGAGGCCGTCCTCGCGCGGCTCCACCTTCGTCAGCCGCATGCCCTTCGGCAGCCCCTCGACCCGCCAGTCGAAATCCGTGCGCGCCCGCACCAGCTCCTCCAGGCCCGGGATGCCCTCGCCCGGCACCTCGTCGGCCCGCACCCGGATGGTGTCGCCGCCCACCAGGGTCACCGTGGACGTCACCGTGCGGGTCAGGGTCTGCCCCAGGAACCGCACCCCGCCCGTCACCTTCAACTTGCCGGTGCCCCCGTACGCGACCTTCGCGTCCTCGCCGGAGGCGGCGGCCAGGTCCGGGTACGAGGTCAGGGCCGTGCCGCTCGCGGTGCGGGCCCGCTCGATCGCGTAGTCGTCGTTCAGGGTGACGTCGTGCAGCGCGGCGGTCAGCTCGCCGATGCGCACCGGGTGGCCACCGGCGGTGGTACGGACGCCGGTCAGCACCACGTCGACCTCGCCGAACCGTTTGTCCGCCACCTGGGTGAGGAACGGGAAGCCCTTGATGTCGACGTCCGTGGACTCGGCCCGCACGCTGCCGAGCCGCACCCCGTCGGCCGCCTCCGACTCCGCGTATGAGGCGGCCAGCCGGTCCACGCCGACGAGGATTCCGCCGAGCACCACGGCAAGGATCAGCACCGTCCGCAGCGCTCGCATCGCCCACATCCTCCTCGTCAGCAGCAAAAAGGCCGGCAAAAGACCCGGCCCTCCGACACGAAGATCGACGTGTCGGAGGGCCGGTCGGTTCCCCAGGGGCGTTTCGCGGGCCTACGCGAGCACCCGCCCCAGCAGGTACACGGCCGGTACGGCGGCCGTCAGCGGCAGCGCCACGCCCGCCGTCATGTGCACGAAACGCGACGGGTAGTCGTAGCTCGCCACCCGCAGGCCGACCAGCGCGCACACCCCCGCGCCCAGGCCGAGCAGCGCCCCGCCGGTGCCCAGGTCGGTGAAGCCGCCGGCCGCGATGCCGCCGCCGGCCGCGGCGAGCAGGGCCACGACGATCGACACGGGGCCGGGCAGCGGGACCGCCCGGGCGAGGACCGCGGCGGCCACGGCCACGGCACCGACGACCACGGCGTCCGGGTCGGCACCGAGGTGCCCGGCGGCCAGGATCGCGAGCGCCGACGACACGACCGTCGCCATCAGGCCGTACATCCGCTCGTCCGGATCGGCGTGGCTGCGCAGCTGCAGCACCAGCGTCAGCAGGACCCACACGCCGAGCGTGCCGATGATCGCGCCCGGCGCGTTCTCCCGGCCGACCGCGAGCAGCGCCACGTCCGCGACGACACCGCCGAGGAACGCGAGCGCGATGCCCTGCCGGGCCGGCCACATGCCGTTGAGCCGGAACCAGCCGGCGGCGGTGACCGCCTGCAGCAGGAGCAGCGGGACCAGCAGCGCGTACGAGCCGAACGCAGCGCCGCCCGCGAGCAGCACGCCGAGCACCGCCGTCAGCGCGGCCGGCTGCATCCCCGGCTCGATGATCGGCGACCGGCCCTCGGCGCGGGCGCGCTGGGCATCGGTGACCCGGGCGGTGCCGGAGGTGGTGGGGGCGGAGTACTCGGCGGCGGACGCGGCGGCGGAAACCGGGGCGGCGGACGCGGCAGCGGAAGCCGGGGGCTCGTACGACGCCTGCGGGGCCGCGGCGGGGACCTCGTACGTCTGCGGGGCCGGGGCAGAGACCTCGTACGCCTGCGACTCGTACGACGTCTGCGGGGCCGGGGCAGAGACGTCGTACGCCTGCGGGGCCGGGGCGGGGACCTCGTAGGCGGCCGGGGCCTCGGGCGGCAGCGGGTGGCCGCCGGTCACCGGTTGCGGCGCGTAGTCGTACCGGCCCTGCGGCGGCAGATACGCGTTGTCGTTCTCGTTGTCGTACGAAGCCGGGGCCTGCGGCCGCACCGTCGGCTGGTACTGCGTGTCCCAGGTCTGGCCCTGCCACGTCTGAGTGACCTCGGGGTCATAGGACTGACCGGTCCGGGACCCGGCCCGGGGGTCGTACGGGTACTGCTGATCACTGCTCATGCTGTCGGTTCACCCTCCTGCGAACGGGGGGAGCACCTCGACCGTGCCGCCCTCGGCCAGCCGTACCGTCTCATGCGCGCGGGTCCCGACGGGATCGCCGTCGATCAGGAACGAGCAACGCAGGAGGACCCGGGCCAGCTCGCCGGGGTGCCGCTCGCGGGCGGCGTCGAGCGCCTCCGCGAGGGTGTCGGCCGCGTACGGCTCCTCGGCGACTCCGGCGGCGGCCTTCGCCGCGGCCCAGTAGCGGATGGTTCCCGCTGCCATGACGGCGCTCCCTTCGTTCGTGTGCGCGCCGCCCCCCATGATGGGCTATGGCCGGGCCAGCCAGGTCCCGAGGCGCCTCAGCAGCTCGTCGGCGGCCGCGTTCTCGGCGTGGCCCATGCCCCGCTCCAGCCACAGCTCGGCCGGGGCGCCGGCCCGCTCGGCCGCGGCGGCGAGCATCCGGGGGTGGTCGACGGGGAAGTACGGGTCGCGGTCGCCGTGCACGATCAGCAGCGGCGTCGGCGCGATCAGCGGCACCGCCTCGACCGGCGAGAGCGGCACCGGGTCCCAGTCCCTGGTGTCGATCCTGGTCCTGAGCCCGTAGCGCCCGACGAGCCGGCCGAGCGGCCGGGTGACCACCCAGTGGACGCGGCGCATCGGGGGCGTACCCCGGTAGTACCAGCGGGCGGGGGCCGACACGGCGGCCACCGCGTCCGTGCGGGCGTCCGTCTCCTTCGCGATCGCCGCGTGGCGCAGCACCACCGAGCCGCCCATCGAGAAGCCGACCGTCACCACGCGCCGGTGGCCGAGCTCGCGCGCCCAGCGGACGGCGGCGGACAGGTCGAGGACCTCGCGGTCGCCGACGGTGGAGCGGCCGCCGGAGCCGCCGTGCCCGCGGAAGGAGAAGGAGACGACGTCGGCGTGGCCGCGGAAGGCGGCGACGGCGCGGCGGAGCGCGGGGCGGTCGACCGAGCCGGTGAACCCGTGCGCCACGACGACGGCCGTATCGGTGACACTTGCGGTGGAGGGTTCGTAAACCGCCTCGATCCGGACACCGTCATCGGTACGGAGGTCGGTACGGAGACACGTACGCGGGTCGGTACGGATCCGCGTACCACCGGGATCCGTGCGCGGACCGGTGGGCAGGCCGGCGGGAAGCGTGTCCTCCAGAGGGCCGGAAGTGATCTGAGAAACATCCACCATGTGAAATCGCCCCTCTGCCTCGGAACCCATGTCCGCTATTCTGCTGGCAGAGGATCCGGGCACCGCAGCCCCCGGGTCCTTTTGTGTTTTCCGACCGTTGTTACGGACAGGTGAACAAAAGCTCTCGGGTCGCGAGGGCCGAGGAGGAACCGACGTCATGGACGATCCGACGATTCAGGCAGGAGGGGCGCGATGAGTTCCCTGCTGCTCCTGACCAACGCCCTCCAGCCGTCGGCCGAGGTGCTGCCCGCGCTCGGCCTGCTGCTGCACAACGTGCGCGTGGCCCCCGCCGAGGGCCCGGCCCTGGTGGACACCCCGGGCGCCGACGTGATCCTCGTGGACGGGCGGCGCGATCTGCCGCAGATCCGCTCGCTCTGCCAGCTGCTGCGCTCCACGGGCCCCGGCTGTCCGCTCATCCTGGTCGTGACGGAGGGCGGGCTCGCGGCCGTCACCGCCGACTGGGGCATCGACGACGTGCTGCTCGACACCGCCGGGCCGGCCGAGGTCGAGGCGCGGCTGCGGCTGGCCATGGGCCGGCAGCAGATCACCGTCGACGACTCCCCGATGGAGATCCGCAACGGCGATCTGTCGGTGGACGAGGCCACCTACAGCGCGAAGCTGAAGGGCCGGGTCCTGGACCTGACCTTCAAGGAGTTCGAGCTGCTCAAGTACCTCGCCCAGCACCCGGGCCGGGTCTTCACCCGGGCCCAGCTGCTGCAGGAGGTCTGGGGCTACGACTACTTCGGCGGCACCCGAACGGTCGATGTGCACGTACGGCGTCTGCGGGCGAAGCTCGGCGTCGAGCACGAGTCGCTGATCGGCACCGTACGGAACGTCGGCTACCGCTTCGTGACGCCCGAGAAGCCGGACCGGGCGGACAGGACGGACCGGGCGGCCGAGGGCCGTTCGGGGTCGGGCGCGAGCCCGGGCTCCGGGCCCGGCTCCGGATCCGGTTCCGGGTCCGGCTCGGGGTCCGGTTCGGGTGCGAAGGCGGAGGCGCGCGTCAAGGACGGCGCGCGGGAACTCACTCCGGTGGAGGACCGTTAACGTGGCGTATGCCACAGCGCGACCTGCCGGTAGCTAGGTCACCCCGCGTAGACTTCCGCGCGTGGCCAAGGTGACGCGGGATGACGTTGCGCGACTGGCGGGTACTTCCACCGCGGTCGTGAGTTACGTGATCAACAACGGACCCCGGCCGGTCGCCCCGGCCACGCGCGAGCGTGTCCTCGCAGCGATCAAGGAACTGGGCTACCGACCCGACCGGGTGGCCCAGGCGATGGCGTCCCGCCGCACCGACCTCATAGGCATGGTCGTCCCGGACGCCCGCCAGCCCTTCTTCGCGGAGATGGCGCACGCGGTCGAGCAGGCCGCCGCCGAGCGCGGAAAGATGGTCCTGGTCGGCAACTCCGACTACCGCACCGAGCGCGAGATCCACTACCTGCGCGCCTTCCTCGGCATGCGGGTCTCCGGGCTGATCCTGGTCAGCCAGGGCATGAGCGAGCAGGCCGCGAGCGAGATCGAGGCCTGGGACGCGCGCGTGGTGCTGCTGCACGAGCGGCCCGAGGCGATCGACGACGTCGCCGTCGTCACGGACGACATCGGCGGCGCCCAGCTCGCCACCCGGCACCTCCTGGAGCACGGCCACGCGTACGTGGCCTGCATGGGCGGCATCCCCAACACCCCGGCCGTCGGCGACCCGGTCGCCGACCACGAGGAGGGCTGGCGGCGGGCCATGCTGGAGGCGGGCCGCTCGGTCGAGGGCCGGCTCTTCCAGGCCCCGTACAACCGCTACGACGCCTACAAGGTCGCGCTGGAGGTCCTGTCCGGCCCGGACCGGCCGCCGGCCATCTTCTGCTCGACGGACGACCAGGCCCTCGGCGTGCTGCGGGCCGCCCGCGAGCTGCGCATCGACGTGCCGACGGAGCTCGCGGTCGCCGGCTTCGACGACGTCAAGGAGGCGGCGCTCGCCGATCCGCCGCTGACCACGGTCTACTCGGACCGTCCGGCGATGGCGCGCGCGGCGGTGGACCTGGTCCTCGACGACTCGCTGCGGGTGGCGGGCTCGCGCCGCGAGCGGGTGAAGCAGTTCCCGTCGGCGCTGATCGTGCGCCGGTCCTGCGGCTGCGCGCACTGACCCCCGTACCACCACGCTTCCCCAGCTCTTTATTTCGGGCATACAGGCTTCTGTCGGGCTTCTCACCCCGTCCTCAGACGGTTCTCATGTACGGCTCCGAGAGTCGTAGCCATGACGGACAACCAGGAGCCCCAGCCGCAGCAGCAGCAGCCGTACTACCCGCCGCGGCCCCCGTACGACCCGGCCCAGCCGTTCCAGCCGGAACCCGGCACCACCGTCTGGCCCGCGGGCGGGCATCTGCCGCCCACCGCTCCCCCGGCCCCGGCCTCGCCCCCCGCACCGCACCGCCGCCGTGCCAAGCGCGGCGTCGGTCTGCTCGCGGCCGTGGCCATCGCCGCGGCCGCCGTCGGCGGCGGCACGGCGACGCTCGTCGAGCGCTGGATGTCCGACGGCGCCTCGACCGCCTCCGCGGCGAGCAGTGTGAGCGGGACCAACGTGTCGGCGGGCAGCAAGGGCACGGTCGCCGGAGTCGCGCAGGCCGTCTCGCCCTCCATCGTGGAGATCTCGGCGAGCTCGAACGCGGGCAGGTCCACCGGCTCCGGCGTGATCATCACCTCCGGCGGCGAGATCGTCACCAACAACCACGTCATCGCCGGCGCCTCCTCGATCAGCGTGCGGCTCAGCGACGGCAAGACGTACGACGCCCGGGTCGTCGGCACCGACCCCGACAAGGACCTCGCGCTGATCAAGCTGCAGGGCGCCTCCGGCCTCAAGGCCGCCACCCTCGGCGACTCGTCCAGGATCCAGGTCGGCGACCAGGTCGTGGCCATCGGCTCGCCCGAGGGCCTGACCGGCACCGTCACCAGCGGCATCGTCTCCGCCCTGAACCGCGACGTGACCGTCGCGAAGGAGGACGGCGGCGGCCAGGACGGTGGCGGCCAGGGGCAGCAGTTCGACCCCCGGCAGGGCTGGCCGTTCGAGTTCGGCGGGCAGCAGTTCAACGGCGACACGGGCTCGTCGAAGACCACCTACAAGGCGATCCAGACCGACGCCTCCCTCAATCCCGGGAATTCCGGCGGCGCGCTGATCAATATGAACGGCGAGATCATCGGAATCAATTCGGCCATGTATTCGCCCAGTTCCTCGGCCGGTTCGAGCAGCTCGGCGGGGAGCGTCGGGCTCGGATTCGCGATCCCGGTGAACACCCTCAAGGCCGACCTGGACCAGCTGCGCGCGGGCGGCTCGAACTGAACACGTGGGACGCTGACCCCATGAGTGGCATGAGTGGCCAGCAGCATGATGACGAGCGCATCCTCATCGTCGACGACGAGCCCGCCGTCCGCGAGGCCCTGCGCCGGTCCCTCGCCTTCGAGGGGTACGGGACCGAGGACGCCGTCGACGGGCTCGACGCGCTCGCCAAGCTGGAGTCGTACGACCCCGATCTCGTCGTCCTGGACGTGCAGATGCCCCGCATGGACGGCCTCACCGCCGCCCGCCGGATCCGCGCGTCCGGGTCGACCGTGCCGATCCTGATGCTGACCGCCCGCGACACCGTCGGCGACCGGGTCACCGGACTCGACGCGGGCGCGGACGACTACCTCGTGAAGCCGTTCGAGCTCGACGAGCTGTTCGCGCGGATCCGGGCGCTGCTGCGGCGCAGCTCGTACGCGGCGCAGCAGCGGCAGCCGGTGGACGACGCCGCGGCCGGCGACGTGATGTCGTTCGAGGACCTGCGGATGGACCTCGCCACCCGGGAGGTGACGCGGGGCGGGCGCCGGGTGGAGCTGACCCGTACCGAGTTCACGCTCCTGGAGATGTTCCTGGCGCACCCGCGGCAGGTGCTCACCCGCGAGCAGATCCTCAAGGCGGTGTGGGGCTTCGACTTCGAGCCCAGCTCGAACTCCCTGGACGTGTACGTGATGTACCTGCGGCGCAAGACGGAGGCGGGCGGCGAGCCGCGCCTCGTCCACACGGTGCGCGGCGTCGGCTACGTCCTCCGGGGCGGGGCCGGTGGGGCCGGCGGCGACGGCGGAGTCGGCGGGGGCCCGGAGTGACCGTGCCCCACCCGGTCGCCTGGTTCCGGTCCCGGCCGCTGCGCTCCCGGCTGGCGCTGCTGACCGCGCTCGCGGTGGCGGTCGCGGTGGCCGCGGTGTCGCTGGCCTGCTGGTTCGTGACCCGGGCGCAGCTGGAGAGCGAGCTGGACTCGTCCTTGCGCGGCAGCAAGGTCGACAACACGTATCTGAACCTGGTGCTCGGCGGCTGCCGCACCGACACCCGGGTGCCGCCCCTGCCCCCGTACACCGTGCAGATCGTCCTGGCCGACGGCACCGTCTGCACCTCGGGCAAGGCCCCGATCCCGGCGCAGGACGCGGACGTGGCCGTGGCGCAGGGGCTGCTCACGGACACGCTGCACACGACGAAGGACGACGACGGCCGCGAGATGCGGGTCTACACGTACGACCAGCCGGGCCGCATCGGCATGGCGGTGTCGCTGGCCCGGCCGCTGTCCGAGGTCGACAACTCGATGAACACGCTGGCCTGGGTGCTGCTCCTCGTCTCCGGCATCGGGGTCGTCGGCGCGGGCGCGGCCGGCTTGTGGGTGGCGCGGACCGGGCTCGCGCCGGTGGACCGGCTGACGGGCGCGGTCGAGCACGTGGCGGCGACCGAGGACCTGACCGTGCGGATCCCGGTGGAGGGCGAGGACGAGATCGCGCGGCTGTCCCGGTCCTTCAACGCGATGACGGCGGCGCTCGCCACCTCGCGGGACCGGCAGGCCCGGCTGATCGCCGACGCCGGCCACGAGCTGCGCACGCCGCTGACCTCGCTGCGCACCAACATCGAGCTGCTCGCGCGGAGCGAGCAGACGGGCCGGGCGCTGCCGCCGGACGACCGGCGGGCCCTGATGGCCTCGGTGAAGGCCCAGATGACGGAGCTGGCGTCGCTGATCGGCGACCTCCAGGAACTCGCCCGCCCCGAGGCCGCCGCCCCCGGCCCGCTGGAGGTCGTGGCGCTGCACACCATCCTCCGCTCAGCCCTCGACCGGGCCCGGCTGCGCGGCCCCGAGCTGACCTTCGAGACCGACCTCGCGCCCTGGTACGTACGGGCGGAGCCGGCCGCGCTGGAGCGGGCGCTGGTCAACGTCCTGGACAACGCGGTGAAGTTCTCGCCGCCGCGCGGGACGGTCGAGGTGCGGCTGATGCGCGGCGAGCTAACCGTGCGCGACCACGGCCCGGGCATCGCGGCCGACGAACTCCCGCACGTCTTCGACCGCTTCTGGCGCTCCCCGTCGGCCCGCAGCCTGCCGGGCTCGGGGCTCGGCCTGTCGATCGTCGCCCGCACGGTGGGCCAGGCGGGCGGCACGGTGGCGCTGACCCCGGCGGAGGGCGGCGGCACGGTGGCGACGGTCACGCTCCCGGGCGCACCGACCCCGCCGCCCTCCGACGAGGGGTAGCAGGTCAGTTGTGCCGGACGAGCGCCTCCACGAGCCCCGTATTGGTGTCGGGGAAGTCGAGCGGGACGATGCCGAGGCCCCGCCAGGCGGTCGCCTCGGCGCTGTCGAGGAGGGCGTGGACCTGGGGGTTGAGGCGGTCGGCGTTCCAGCGGGGCGGGAGGCCGGCGGCGGTGGAGACGAAGTTGACGTAGAACGGGCCGGGCTGGGCGGCGGCCTTGCGGAACTGGGCCTGGATCCTGGACCACTTGGCGAAGGGCTCGGCCTGGTAGTCGTCCTGGACGTCGAAGTAGGCGCTGTCGGCCCAGCGCAGCCCCGGCAGCCCGGCGTTGTCGGCGAGCAGGACGACCCGGCCGCGGGACTCGCCGAGGGTCGGGACTCCGGAGCCGATGCGGAAGAGCGGGCGCCAGCCGCGGTTGTCGAGGTAGTCGTCGAAGATCGCACGGAAGGTGGCGTCGGACTCGGTCGAGTACTCCTGCTTGACCCGCATGAGGACGGTCTCGCCGGGGTGCGCGGCGAGGAAGTCCCAGCAGGCGCCGAGGACGTCGCCGAACATCAGGTTCTGGTAGTACGCCCCGTGGTGGATGGCGAACGAGCCGCCGGTCACCCGGCACCGTACGTCGAGGAAGCGGATGCCGCTGTCGAGTTGCTGGGCGATGGTGGTGTTCTGGCACTCGGTCCACAGGCCGCCGTAGCGGGCGCCGGAGTCGTGGGTGCCGGGGATCGTGAGCCTCTGGAGCGGGGTGGGGTCGCCGTGGGCGGCCATCCAGTCCTGAACGGCTGCCGCGTGCGCGGAAGGGGCGCCCAGGAACAGGGCGGCACCGGCCGCGCCGGCGCCCGCGAGAAAGCGTCGTCGGTCCATGGCCCGCACTATGACAGCGCTTGACGTGCTCCTGCCATAGGCGTGCGGGGAATTGCTACCGCCGGGTATGCGCGAGAGGGGCGGGCCGGGGGTAACAGCCGTTCGAACTCGTTCAGAATGAGAAAGGGCCGGTCCCCGCGACAGCGGGAACCGGCCTTCGTCTCCGTGTGTTGACTACCCGTCGGCTACTTGACCGTGATCCGGTCGGCCGCCGGCACCTGCAGCGGCGCCGTCGGCGAGGAGTGGGCGGCCAGGTAGGCGTTGAACACGTCCAGGTCCGAGGCGCCGACCAGCTTGTTGGTGCCGGTGGCGAGGGCCGCGAAGCCGTCGCCGCCGCCCGCGAGGAACTCGTTCATCGCGACGCGGTAGCTCTTCGCCGGGTCGATCGGCTCGCCGTTCAGCTTGATGGTGCCGTCGACGACGCGGTCAGCGCCGGACTTCGTCATGTCCAGCGTGTAGGTGAGGCCCTTCGACACCTGGAGGATCTTCACCGCGTTCAGGTTCGATCCGCTGACCTGCTGCTTGAGCGCCGCGATCAGGTTGGCGCCGGACAGGTCGACCACGTTCATCATGTTGGTGAACGGCTGCACGGTGAAGGACTCGCCGTAGGTCACCACGCCGTCGCCCTCGGCGCCGGACTGCTTGTAGACGAGGTCGGCGCGGATGCCGCCCGGGTTCATCAGAGCCAGCTGCGCGCCGCCCTTGTCGGCCGGGGCGAGGCCCTCCAGCTGGGCGTCGGCGATCAGGTCGCCGAGGGGCTTCTCGTACGCCGTGGAGCCGCGGCCGTTGATGTCGGCGGCGATGTAGCCCTGCGGCCGGTTCGCGACCGGGGCCGCGAGCTGCTTCCACTCGGCGATGAGCTGGGTGATGTCCTCGGCCTTCGGGACGTCACGGCTGACGACGTGGTTCGCCGAGGCGACCGCGGTGCGGACGATGTCCTTCGTACGGCGGTCGTACGTCAGCGTGGTGTCCGTGTAGAGCTTGCCGAACGAGGACGCCGAGGTGACCAGGCGCGGCCGGCCCGCCGGGTCGGGGATGGTGCACACGTACGCCTGGTGGGTGTGGCCGGTGACCAGCGCGTCGACCTGCGGGTCGATGTTCTTGGCGATGTCGACGATCGCGCCGGAGACGCCCTCGCCCTCACCGTCGCCGTCACCGTCGCAGTTGTAGTTGTACGCGGACGAGGCCGGCATGCCGCCCTCGTGGATCAGGGCGACGATGGACTTGACGCCCTGCCGCTCCAGGACCTTCGTGTACTTGTTGATCGTCTCGACCTCGTCGCCGAACTTCAGGCCCTTGACGCCCTCGGCGGTGACGACGTTCGGGGTGCCCTTCAGGGTCACGCCGATGAAGCCGATGCGGACGCCGTCCTTCTCCCAGACGAAGGTCGGGTCGAGGATCGGCTTGCCGGTCTTCTCGTCCGTCACGTTGGCCGCGAGGTACGGGAAGTCGGCGCCCTTGAACTCCTTGCCGTCCACGTAGCAGCCGGCGGTCGGGTGACAGCCGCCGTTCTGCATCCGGGCCAGCTCCAGGGCGCCCTCGTCGAACTCGTGGTTGCCGACCGAGGTGACGTCCAGGTCCAGGTCGTTCATCGCCTGGATGGTCGGCTCGTCGTGGAAGAGACCGGAGAGCAGCGGCGAGGCGCCGATCAGGTCACCGGCGGCGGCCGTGATGGAGTAACGGTTCCCCTGACGGGCCTGGCGCAGGTGCGTGGCCAGGTACTCGACACCGCCCGCGTCGATCTTCTCGGTGGTGCCGTCCGGCTTCACCCGGGTGACCTGGCCGGACGAACCGGCCGGCGGCTCCAGGTTGCCGTGCAGGTCGTTGAAGGAGAGCAGCTGGACGTCGACCATCCGCCCCCAGCCCTTGCCGTTGGTGCCTCCGTACGCGGCGGCGTCGGCCCCGCTGTCCTGCGAGGCACCGGCCGGCATCGCCGCCACCAGCGCGCCGACGGTGGCGAGCCCCGCCCCGAGGGCGAGTATCCGCCGCCCCGCCTTGTTGTTCTTCCGCGTCGCTGCCATCTCTCCCCAGTTCCCTGAACGACTCCGGTCCTGCCCGCGCAGCCTAGGGTCAACGCGCGTAGCGCAACAGGGGGTAGCGGGTTACGAGGTGGTTGCCTTTGTCCGCGTGCGGCCGCCGTGCGGCCGCCGGGGCGACTTCCGCGGGGGCCCACCTGACAGTGTCGGTTTGATCTCCCACGGGGCGGGACACGCCCGCCGTAGGCTCGTAACCATGACTCCTGACACGGCGCCGGCCCTCGAACCCGGTCGGCAGATCCACACCTACGACGAGCTGAGCCCCGAACAGGTGACGGACGTCCTCGACCTGCTCGCGGCCGCCGACCACGCCGACGGCGTGCACGCCGTGTCCGAGCAGGGGCGGCTCTATCTGCGCCACGGCAGGCGGGAGGGCGTCCGCCACTTCCTGCTGACCGTCGGCTCGAACCTCTACGGCTACGCCCAGCTGGAGGAGACCGACCCGGTCGAGGCCCCGGCCGCCGAACTGGTCGTGCACCCGGCGCACCGCGGCCGCGGCCACGGACGGGCGCTCGGCACGGCGCTGCTCGACGCGACCGGCAAGCGGCTGCGGGTGTGGGCGCACGGCGGAAAGCCGGCCGCCCGGCACCTGGCCCAGGTGCTCGGGCTGACCCTGTTCCGCGAACTGCGCCAGCTGCGCCGGCCCTTGGTACCGCTCGACATCCCGGAGCCGGTCCTGCCGGCGGGCGTCACCGTCCGCACCTTCGTACCCGGCCAGGACGACACGGCCTGGCTCGCCGTGAACGCGACCGCGTTCGCCCACCACCCGGAGCAGGGCTCGCTCACCCAGCGGGACCTGGACGACCGGATGGCGGAGCCGTGGTTCGACCCGAAGGGCTTCTTCCTCGCGGAGAAGGAGGGCCGGCTCGTCGGCTTCCACTGGACGAAGGTGCACGCCGAGGAGCAGCTCGGCGAGGTGTACGTGGTCGGCGTGCTGCCGGAGGCCCAGGGCGGCGGCCTCGGCAAGGCGCTCACCGCGACGGGCCTGCTGCACCTGGCGGGCGAGGGGCTGCCGACGGCGATGCTGTACGTGGACGCGGACAACACGGCGGCGGTGACGGTGTACGAGCGGCTGGGCTTCCGTACGCACGAGGTGGACCTGATGTACCGCGCGGAGTCGTGAACGAGGACGCGAGCGAGAAGGCTGACGCGAACTAGGAAGTAGAAGGGGGCGGTTGACACCGCCCCCTTCTTTCCACCACCCTTTCACTACTTCATTAGTGAAAGGGTGGTGGAAGGGAACGTGCTCGCCTACCGCATCGACCGGCGCAGCGGGGTCGCCACGTACCTCCAGATCGTCCAGCAGACCAAACAGGCCCTCCGCATGGGCCTCCTGGCGCCCGGCGACCGGCTGCCCACGGCCCGCGAGGTCGTCGAGGCCACCGCCATCAACCCGAACACGGTCCTCAAGGCGTACCGCGAGCTCGAACGCGAGGGGCTCGTCGAGGCCCGCCGCGGCCTCGGCACCTTCGTCCGCGCCACCCTCGGCACCGCCCCCGCCGACTCGCCCCTGCGCGGCGAACTCGCCGAGTGGGCGCGACGGGCCCGCGCGGAAGGCCTGGACCGGGAGGACGTGGCGGCGCTCTTCACATCCGTACTGAACGAACACTTCGAGGGGGACGACGCATGACGACGGGGACAGGAACGGGGACAGGAACAGGGACCGCCGCGCTGGCGGCCGAAGGGCTCGGCCGGCGCTACGCAGGACGCACCCGCCCCTGGGCCCTGCGCGACTGCACCTTCGCCCTCCCCGCGGGCCGCGTCTGCGCGCTGGTGGGCCCGAACGGCGCGGGCAAGTCCACCCTGCTCGCGCTGGCGGCGGGGCTGCTGCGGCCGACGGAGGGGACGATCACGGCGCCGGTGCGGGAGCGGACGGCGTACGTGGCGCAGGACAAGCCGCTGCACCCCCGGCTCACCGTCGCCGACACCCTGCGCATGGGCCGCGAGCTCAACCCCGGCCGCTGGGACGAGGCCGCCGCCCAGCGGGTCATCGCCGACGAGATCGACCCGCGGGCCCTCGTACGGAACCTCTCGGGCGGCCGGCGGACCCGCGTCGCCCTCGCCCTCGCCCTCGGCAAGCGCGCCGAACTCCTGCTCCTCGACGAGCCGATGGCCGACCTCGATCCGCTCGCCCGGCACCGGCTGATGGGCCTGCTCATGGCCGACGCCGCCGAACACGGCACCACCGTCGTCCTGTCCTCGCACATCCTCACCGAGCTGGAAGGCGCCTGCGACCACCTCCTGCTGCTCCAGGACGGCCGGATCCGGCTCGCCGGCGACATAGACGACCTGCTCGCCGCCCACACCCTGCTCACCGGCCCCGTCGCCGGCCTCGACCCGCACACGGTCGTCGAGTCCCGCACGACGGGCCGTCAGCTCACCGCGCTCGTCCGCCACGAGGGCCCCGTCGAGGGCCCGTGGGAGACCAGCGCGCCCACCCTGGAGGACCTCCTCCTCGCCCACCTCCGCACGAACGCGGAAACCGAAGGAGCCGCCGCGTGAGCACGCTCGCCCTCAAGGGCTCGTACTGGGTGACGGCCCGCCAGTACCGCCGCACCCTGTGGCTGGCCGCCGCCCTCGTCGTCCTCGCCCTCGCCGTCGTCTGCGGGCTCCGCATCTGGGACGCCCAGTACCCGGACGTCCAGGAGGGCGGCGGCTACTGGCGGGCCGACGACAGCAACCGCAGCTACGAACTGCTGCGCCTCACCATGGAGTACGGAAGCGCCTACCTGGTCCTGCTTCCGCTGCTGGTCGGCGCCTTCGTCGCGGGCCCGCTGGTCGCCCGCGAGTACGAGTCGGGGACGTACCGGCTCTCCCTCACCCAGTCCGTCAGCCCGGCGCACTGGCTGCGCGCCAAGATCCTCACCGCCGCCGTCGCCTCCCTCGCCGTCACCCTCGCCCTCATGGGCGTCTTCCGGATCGGCTGGGGCCGCGTCTCGGGCACGTACCAGTTCGGCTGGGCCGACCGCGGCCCGTACGAGGCCACCGGCATCGTGCTCCTCGCCTACGTCCTCGCCGCCGTCGCCGTCGGCGCGCTCGTCGGTCAGCTGGTCCGCCGCACCCTGCCCGCCATGGCGGTGACCGGCGTGCTCATGGGCGTGGTGGTGGTCGTGCTCGGCGCGCTGCGCTGGGACTTCCTGCCGGTCAGGACGGTCACGGGTCCCATGAACGCCGCGAGCGGCCCGCTCCCCGTTCCGGACCACGGGCTGATGATGGACATGGGCCTCATCACGGGCGACGGCCGGCGCATCACCGAATGGCTCTGCCGAGACGTGGACAAGTCCCCTCAGCAGTGCCTCGACGCGAAGGGCGTCACCGGCCAGTACCTCGACTACCACCCCGACTGGCACTTCTGGCCCACCCAGCTGATCGAGACCGGCATCCTCCTCGCCCTCGCCGCCCTCGCCCTCACCGCCGCCTTCCGCGTCCTGCGCGCCCGGCTGCCGTAGAACGAGCCCGGGACGGGGCGGACGAGCACGGGACCGGGCGGACGAGCACGGGCGGGGCCCGTTTCGGCCCCGCCCCCGATCCGCCCCCGATTCCCTCACGTCACGTCCTCGTTACCGACCATTCAGACGCGCTTGCGACGCTCACGCAATGAAGCGCTCCGTGCCCGCCCCCACCCGGGCCCTCCCCAAAGGGAGGCTTCCCTCGCCCACGGCCCGCTCCGACGCGCCCGACCTGACCTTCGCGCGGAAGAATGGGGCCATGAGCCAGCAGCCCGCCGAGGTCCCGGTCCAGCCCAAGAAGAACGCCTCCGCAAAGAGCGCGAAGAAGTCGACGGACGCCCAGCCTTCGCTGGGCTCCATAGCCACACACCGGCCGCACGCCGTGAACGGCGCGGCCGTCAGCGAGCTCGCGCCCGATCTGGACGCCGATCTCGACGCGTACGAGGAGGAGGACGGCGGCGCGAGCGAACTGCCGCAGGGGCGGTTCCTGGACCGGGAGCGCAGCTGGCTGGCGTTCAACGAGCGGGTGCTCGAACTCGCCGAGGACCCGACGACCCCCCTCCTCGAACGGGCGAACTTCCTCGCGATCTTCGCCTCGAACCTCGACGAGTTCTTCATGGTGCGCGTGGCCGGCCTCAAGCGCCGCATCGCCACCGGTGTGGCCACCCGTTCCGCCTCCGGGCTCCAGCCCCGCGAGGTGCTCGACCTGATCTGGACGCGCTCGCGCGAGCTGATGGCGCGGCACGCCGCCTGCTTCCAGCAGGACGTGGCCCCGGCGCTCGCCGACGAGGGCATCCACCTGATCCGCTGGCCGGAGCTCACCGAGAAGGAGCAGGCGCGCCTCTTCACCCTCTTCCGCCAGCAGATCTTCCCGGTGCTCACGCCGCTGGCCGTGGACCCGGCGCACCCCTTCCCGTACATCTCGGGGCTCTCGCTCAACCTCGCGGTCGTCGTCCGCAACCCGGTCAGCGGCCACCGGCACTTCGCGCGCGTGAAGGTCCCGCCGCTGCTGTCCCGCTTCCTGGAGGCGTCGCCGGAGCGCTACGTCCCGCTGGAGGACGTCATCGCGGCGCACCTGGAGGAGCTGTTCCCGGGGATGGAGGTGCTCGCGCACCACATGTTCCGGGTGACGCGGAACGAGGACCTGGAGGTCGAGGAGGACGACGCCGAGAACCTGCTCCAGGCCCTGGAGAAGGAGCTCATGCGGCGCCGCTTCGGCCCGCCGGTGCGCCTGGAGGTCGAGGAGTCCATCGACCCGTACGTGCTCGACCTGCTGGTCCGCGAGCTGAAGGTCTCCGACTCCGAGGTCTACCCGCTGCCCGGCCCGCTCGACCTCACCGGCCTCTTCGGCATCGCCTCGCTCGACCGGCAGGAGCTGAAGTTCCCGAAGTTCGTCGCCGGCACCCACCGCGACCTCGCCGAGGTCGAGTCGGCGTCCGCGCCCGACATCTTCGCGGCGGTGCGCGAGCGCGACGTGCTGCTCCACCACCCGTACGACTCGTTCTCCACGTCCGTGCAGGCGTTCCTGGAGCAGGCGGCGGCCGACCCGGACGTCCTCGCGATCAAGCAGACGCTGTACCGGACCTCCGGCGACTCGCCGATAGTCGACGCGCTCATCGACGCCGCCGAGTCCGGCAAGCAGGTCCTCGTCCTCGTCGAGATCAAGGCCCGCTTCGACGAGCAGGCCAACATCAAGTGGGCGCGGAAGCTGGAGGAGTCCGGCTGCCACGTCGTCTACGGCCTCGTCGGGCTCAAGACCCACTGCAAGCTGTCGCTGGTGGTCCGGCAGGAGGGCGAGACGCTGCGCCGCTACAGCCACGTCGGCACCGGCAACTACCACCCGAAGACGGCCCGGCTCTACGAGGACCTCGGCCTGCTCACCGCCGACCCGCAGGTCGGCGCGGACCTCTCCGACCTGTTCAACCGGCTGTCCGGCTACTCGCGCCGCGAGACCTACCGGCGCCTGCTCACCGCACCGAAGTCGCTGCGCGACGGCCTGGTCTCCCGCATCAACAAGGAGATCGCGCACCACCGCGCCGGCCGGCCCGCATACGTGAAGATCAAGGTCAACTCGATGGTCGACGAGGCCGTCATCGACGCCTGCTACCGGGCCTCGCAGGCCGGTGTGCCGGTCGACATCTGGGTCCGCGGCATCTGCGCCGTGCGCCCCGGCGTCGAGGGCCTGTCGGAGAACATCCGGGTCCGCTCCGTCCTCGGCCGCTTCCTGGAGCACTCCCGGATCTTCGCCTTCTGCAACGGCGGCGAGCCGGAGGTGTGGATCGGCAGCGCCGACATGATGCACCGCAACCTGGACCGCCGCATCGAGGCCCTGGTCCGGGTCACCGATCCCGCCCACCGGGCCGCCCTCACGCGGCTCCTGGAGACCGGGATGTCCGACACCACCTCCTCCTGGCACCTCGGCCCGGACGGGAACTGGACGCGGCACGCGACCGACCCCGAGGGCCAGCCGCTCCGGCACGTCCAGGAGATGCTCATCGACGCGCGGAGGCGCCGGCGTGCACAACCCTGACCACGACGTCACGACGTCCGACGCCCCCCACCCGGACGTGAACCGCCCGCGCGCGACCGTCACCACGACGGGAGACGGGTCCGCGGAGACCCAGGCGGGCGTCCCGGCGGGCGTCCCGGCGACCGCCGCGAACGCCACCTCCACCGTGACCTCGACCGTGACCACGGCCGCGCCCTCGGCCGTGACCGCGGGCGAGGTCCTCGCCCCCTACCTGCACGCCCGGGCCGCGGACTTCCTCCGCGGCCTGCGGCTGCACACCGAGAGCGGCGCCGACACGGCGGGCTCCGAGGCCGCCGCCCGCACCCTGCGGGCGGCGGCCCGCCGGATCAGCGGCACCCTGCACACCTTCCGGCCGCTGCTCGACGCCGCCTGGGCCGACCAGCTCCGCACCGAGCTGGCCTGGCTCTCCGGCACGCTCGCCCTGGAGCACGCCTGCACCTCCCGGCTCGTCCGCCTGGTGGACGCGCTGTCCCGGCTGTCGAGCGGCGGCGCGCAGGGGCCGGTACCCGCCGCCCGCGGTGCGGAGACCAGCCGGGGTCTCACCGTCGGCGCCGCCCGGGCCGGCGCCCTGCTCGAACGCCAGCTCACCCTGGCCCGTACCCGGGCGCACTCCGCCGCGCTCCAGGCGCTCGGCTCCTCCCGCTTCCACGCCGTCGCCGACGCCGTCGCGCTCCTCGCCTCCGACGTGCCGCTCGGCCCGGCCGCCGACGCCCGCGCCGTCGACGTCCTGGACGCCCCGGCCGCGGCCGTCGAACGCCGGCTGCGCGACGCGGTCGCCGCGCTGCCGCTGACCCGGGCGGCCCACCCGTACAACGCCGACGCCCTCGCGCTCACCGCCGGCGAGTCCCAGGACACGCCCTGGCACCAGACCCGCGGCCTGCTGCGGCTGCACCGGTACGCGGGCGAGGTGCTGTACGGCGGCGCCGACCCGGACCCGGTCCTGTACGAGGCCGCCCGCGCCCTCGACCGGCACCGCGACGCCGCCGAGGCCGCCGCCGCGGCCGCCGCGGCCGCCCGCACCCCACGGATCGCCCCGGCCACCGCCTACGCCCTCGGCGTCCTCCACGCCGACCAGCGCCACGACGTCGAAGCCGCCCGCTTCGCCTTCCAGCGCGCCTGGTCCCGCACGACGGCCCCGGTCCCGTGACCTCCCCCGACCCGATCCTCGCCGCGGGCGCCGTCCTGTGGCGCCCGGCGGCGTCGGGCGACGGCGTCGAGATCGCGCTCGTACACCGGCCGAAATACGACGATTGGTCGCATCCGAAGGGCAAGCTCAAGGCCGACGAGACCCTCGCGGACTGCGCGGTCCGCGAGGTCCTGGAGGAGACGGGCCACTCCTGCGTGCTCGGCGCCCGCCTCCCGACCGTCCGCTACCCGGTGAACGGCCGCCCCAAGGAGGTCGCCTACTGGACGGCCCGCGCCCTGGGCGGCACCTTCACCCCCGGGCGCGAGGTCGACGCCCTCGTCTGGCTCCCGCCCGCCGCGGCCCGCGCCCGCCTCACCCAGCCGCGCGACCGCGAGCTCCTCGACGCCCTGCCGGCCGTCGCCCCCCGCTGAGCCCGCACGCCTGCCGACCGTCGCCCACCGCCGAACCGCGCAGGCCCCTCACCGCGCCCCACCAGGGGCCTCGCCGCTTCGCACCTCACCTTCCGGCACGGTTCACTTCCCGTTCACTCTCCTCCGTCGACGGCTTCACCTGATCTGCCTAATTTCGGCCGTACACGGTGCACCGCTCGACCTCGCACCGGACACCCGACACGCGCCGCCGTAGAAAAGTTCAGGACACCAAGGTCCACGACATGGCGGCTTCTGGAAGGAACACCCGAAAGTGAAGCTTTCGAAGAACGGGCTTCGCGCCTCCGCGATCGGTGCCCTCGTCGTCTCCGGCGCGCTCGTCCTCTCGGCGTGTGGTTCGGACAACAACAACGAGCCCACCAAGGACGGCGGCAAGACCTCCGCCGCGGCGTCGAACATCAAGTGCGACGGCGCCAAGGGCCAGCTGCTCGCCGCCGGCTCCTCCGCGCAGAAGAACGCGATGGACCTGTGGGTCAAGAACTTCCAGGCCGCCTGCTCGGGCGTCGAGGTGAACTACCAGGCCATCGGCTCCGGCGGTGGCATCACCAAGTTCAACCAGGGCCAGGTCGCCATGGCCGGCTCCGACTCCGCCCTGAAGGACGAAGAGGTCGCGGCCTCGCAGAAGGTCTGCGCCGGCGGCAAGGGCATCAACCTCCCGATGGTCGGCGGCCCCATCGCCATCGGCTACAAGCTGGACGGCGTGGACAACCTGGTCCTGGACGCCCCCACCCTGGCGAAGATCTTCGACACGAAGATCACCAAGTGGAACGACCCGGCGATCGCCAAGCTGAACCCGGGCGCCAAGCTCCCCGGCTCCACCATCCAGGCCTTCCACCGCTCGGACGAGTCGGGCACCACCCAGAACCTGGGCAAGTACCTCTCCGCCACCGCCCCGGCCGACTGGAAGTACGACCCGAAGACCAAGTCGTGGCCCGCCCCGGGTGGCCAGGCCGCCAACGGCTCCTCCGGTGTCGCCACCGCGGTCAAGGACGCCGAGGGCTCCATCGGCTACTTCGAGCTCTCCTACGCGACCGCCAACAAGATCAGCACGGTCTCCATCAACACCGGCGCCTCCGCCCCGGTCGCGGCCACCACGGAGAACGCCTCCAAGGCCATCGCCGCCGCCAAGATCAAGGGCACCGGCTCCGACCTGGCCCTCTCCCTCGACTACACGACCAAGGCCGAGGGCGCCTACCCGATCACCCTGGTCACGTACGAGATCGCCTGCGACAAGGGCAACAAGCCCGAGACCCTGCCGACCGTGAAGGCGTTCCTCAACTACACCGCCAGCGAGGAGGGCCAGAAGGTCCTCTCCGACGCCGGCTACGCCCCGCTCCCGGCCGAGATCGCCGCCAAGGTGCGCGCGATCGTCCCGACCCTGTCCTGACCCCCGGCCGGGGGCGGCCCCTCACCTCCCGTGGAGGGGCCGCCTCCGGCATCCGGTGCACCGCCGCCAGGAGCCAGTCGCCGAGCCCCGCGCTCGTACCGGCTCCGCAGACCGGAGAAACAAGATGGCTACTTCCACACCAGAGATACAGAGGAGCCGGCGCGCCAAGAGCGCGACCCGCCTCGGGGACCGCGTCTTCAGCGGTCTGTCCCGCGGCTCCGGCATCACCCTCCTCGTGATCATGGCCGCGATCGCGGTCTTCCTCACCTACCGCGCGATCAACGCGATCTCGAACGACAGCACCAACTTCTTCACCACCTTCGAGTGGAACCCGGCCGGCAACCCGCCCGTCTTCGGCATCGCCGTCCTCGCCTTCGGCACGGTCGTCTCCTCGGTCATCGCCATGGCCATCGCCGTGCCCGTCGCCATCGGCATCGCGCTGTTCATCTCGCACTACGCCCCGCGCAAGCTGGCCAAGCCGCTCGCCTACGTGGTCGACCTGCTCGCCGCCGTGCCCAGCATCATCTACGGCCTGTGGGGCGCGATCTTCCTCGTCCCGTACCTGGACGGCCTCAACAAGTGGCTCGACCAGTACCTGGGCTGGACGTACATCTTCGACAAGTCCAGCGACGGCGTCGCCCGCAACATCTTCACCGTCGGCATCCTGCTGGCGATCATGATCCTCCCGATCATCACCAACGTGACCCGCGAGGTCTTCCTCCAGGTCCCGCGGATGCACGAGGAGGCCGCGCTCGCCCTCGGCGCCACGCGCTGGGAGGTCATCCGCATGTCGGTGCTGCCCTTCGGCCGCTCCGGCATCATCTCCGCCTCGATGCTCGGCCTCGGCCGAGCCCTCGGCGAGACCATGGCCGTCGCCGTGGTCCTCTCCCCGAGCTTCGTGCTCTCGGGCCACCTGCTCGACCCGGGCGGCGGCACCTTCGCCCAGAACATCGCCGCCAAGTTCAACGAGGCCAACGAGTTCGGCCGGGACGCCCTGATCGCCTCGGGTCTCGTCCTCTTCGTCATCACGCTGCTGGTCAACGGCGCCGCCCGCATGATCATCGCGCGCCGCAAGGAGTACTCGGGGGCGAACGCATGAGCCACGCCATACAGGACCGTCCGGTGACCGTCTCCCCGCGCCGCCCCCTCTCCCACGCCCGGCTCCCGCGCTGGACGCCCGCCGCCGTCGCGGCCGGCTCCATCGCCGCGGGCTGCGGCCTCGGCCTCGCCGCCGGCTGGCACAGCAAGGTCCAGTGGGGCCTCGTCTCCGCGCTGCTCTTCGTCCTCGCCACCTACGCCGTCACCGCCAAGGTCGAGGGCGCCCGGCAGGCCAAGGACCGCGTCGCCACCAGCCTCGTCTGGGTCTGCTTCGTCCTGGCCGTCGTACCGCTGCTGTCCCTCGGCTGGGTCACGATCAGCAAGGGCCTCCAGGTCCTCGACCCGTACTTCCTCAGCCACTCCATGAACGGCGTCCTCGACGCCGAGGCCGGCGGCGGCGTCTACCACGCGCTGCTCGGCACCATCGAGCAGGTCGGCATCGCGACCCTGATCGCCGCGCCGATCGGTCTGCTCACCGCGGTCTACCTGGTCGAGTACGGCAACGGAAAGCTCGCCAAGGCCGTCACCTTCTTCGTCGACGTCATGACGGGCATCCCGTCGATCGTCGCGGGCCTCTTCATCCTCGCCACCTGGAACCTGATCCTGGGCTTCGGCCCCTCCGGTTTCGCCGGCTCGATGGCCCTCGCGATCCTGATGATGCCGGTCGTGGTCCGCTCCACCGAGGAGATGCTGAAGCTCGTCCCGAACGAGCTGCGCGAGGCCTCCCTCGCCCTCGGCATCCCCAAGTGGCGCACGATCCTGAAGGTGGTCCTGCCCACCGCGATCGGCGGCATCACCACGGGCGTCATGCTCGCGGTCGCCCGCATCACCGGTGAGACGGCCCCCGTCCTCCTCCTCGTGTTCGGTACGAAGCTCATCAACCCGAACCCCTTCGAAGGCGCCCAGTCCTCCCTGCCGCTCTACGTGTACGAGCAGTACGCGGTCGGCACCGACGCCGCCGTGGCCCGCGCCTGGGCCGCCGCGCTCGTCCTGATCGCCTTCGTCATGATCCTCAACCTGGTGGCCCGCGGCATCGCCCGCTGGAAGGCCCCGAAGACCGGCCGCTGACCGCGGCACACTGGAAGTAGTGATTGATATGGCCAAGCGAATCGACGTCAGCGGCCTCTCCGCCTACTACGGCAACCACAAGGCGATCGACGACATCTCCATGACCGTCGAGCCCCGCTCCGTGACGGCCTTCATCGGCCCGTCCGGCTGCGGCAAGTCCACCTTCCTGCGCACCCTGAACCGCATGCACGAGGTCACCCCCGGCGGCCGCGTCGAGGGCAAGGTGATGCTGGACGACGAGAACCTGTACGGCACCGGCGTCGACCCGGTCGCGGTGCGCCGCACCGTCGGCATGGTCTTCCAGCGCCCCAACCCCTTCCCCACCATGTCGATCTTCGACAACGTGGCGGCGGGCCTGCGCCTGGCCGGCTCGTACAAGAAGTCCGAGCTCTCCGACATCGTCGAGCGCTCCCTCAAGGGCGCCAACCTCTGGAACGAGGTCAAGGACCGCCTGAACAAGCCGGGCGCCGGCCTCTCCGGCGGTCAGCAGCAGCGTCTGTGCATCGCCCGCGCCATCGCGGTCGAGCCCGAGGTGCTGCTGATGGACGAGCCCTGCTCGGCCCTCGACCCGATCTCCACCCTCGCCATCGAGGACCTGATCGGCGAGCTGAAGGAGCGCTTCACGATCGTCATCGTGACGCACAACATGCAGCAGGCCGCCCGCGTCTCGGACCGTACGGCGTTCTTCAACCTGGCGGGCGTGGGCCAGCCGGGCAAGCTGATCGAGCTGGACGACACCGAGCGCATCTTCTCCAACCCGAGCGTCCAGGCGACCGAGGACTACATCTCCGGCCGCTTCGGATAAAGCAGTCGTACGGTGCTGCATGGCGGTGCCGCCGTACGACGCAGAAGGGCCCGGCTCCCCCACAGGGGAGCCGGGCCCAACCACGTTCCGTGGCGTCCTCGCGGTCAGCCGGCCAGCCGGTCAGCCGGTCAGCCGAAGACGAGCTTGATCACGTAATAGCTCAGCGCGGCGACGACGGCCGCGGCCGGCATGGTGATGAACCAGCCGAGGATGATGTTCTTGGCGACGCCCCACCGCACCGCGTTCACGCGCTTGGTGGCGCCCACACCCATGATCGCCGAGGTGATGACGTGGGTCGTGGAGATCGGCGCCTTGAAGAGGAACGCCGTCACGAACATGATCGACGCGCCGGTCGTCTCCGCGGCGAAGCCCTGCGGCGGGTCCAGCTCGATGATCTTGCGACCGAGGGTCCGCATGATGCGCCAGCCGCCCGCGTACGTGCCGAGCGAGAGCATCACGGCACAGGCGAGCTTCACCCACACCGGGATCGGGGCGTCGGCGCTCTGCACGTCACCGATGACCAGGGCCATCACCACGACGCCCATCGTCTTCTGGGCGTCCTGGAGGCCGTGGCCGAGCGCCATGCCGGCCGCCGAGACCGTCTGCGCGATACGGAAGCCGCGCTTGGCCTTGTGCGGGTTGGCCTTGCGGAACAGCCACAGGATCGCGCACATCACCAGGTAACCGGCGATGAGACCCACCACCGGCGACAGGAACATCGGGATGACGACCTTGTCCAGGACGCCGGACCAGATGACCTCCGTACCGCCCGCGAGCGCCGCGCCCACCATGCCGCCGAACAGCGCGTGCGAGGAGGACGAGGGAAGGCCGAAGTACCAGGTGATGAGGTTCCACACGATCGCGCCGAGCAGCGCGGCGAAGAGGATGGCCATCCCCGAGTTGCCCGTCGGCGTCTCGATCAGGCCCTTGCTGACCGTGTGCGCGACGCCGCTGCCGAGGAAGGCGCCGGCGAGGTTCATGACCGCGGCCATCGCCAGGGCGGCCCGCGGGGTCAGCGCCCGGGTCGAGACCGAGGTGGCGATGGCGTTCGCCGAGTCGTGGAATCCGTTCGTATACGTGAAGCCGAGCGCGACCAGGATGGTCACGACCAGGGCGAAGGTGTCCACGAAGCTCAGGACTCCTTGACGGCGATGGTCTCCACCGTGTTCGCCACGTGCTCGAAGGCGTCCGCCGCCTCTTCGAGGACATCCACGACCTGCTTGAGCTTCAGCACCTCGATGGCGTCGTACTTGCCGTTGAAGAGGTGGGCGAGCAGCTTGCGGTGGATCTGGTCGGCCTGGTTCTCCAGCCGGTTGACCTCGATCCAGTACTCGGTGAGGTTGGACATCGTCCGCAGGTTCGGCATCGCCTCGGCGGTCAGCTCCGCCGCCCGGGCCAGCACCTCGATCTGCTGCTCGACGCCCTTCGGCAGTTCCTCGATGTTGTAGAGGACGACCAGGTCGACGGCCTCCTCCATGAAGTCCATGATGTCGTCGAGGGAGGAGGCGAGGGAGTAGATGTCCTCGCGGTCGAACGGCGTGATGAAGGACGAGTTCAGCTGGTGGAAGATGGCATGGGTCGCGTCGTCGCCGGCGTGCTCCGCTGCCCGCATGCGTTCCGCGATCTCGGCCCGGGCGGAGGGATCCGCTCCGAGCAGTTCCATCAGGAGCTTGGCGCCCGTGACGATGTTGTCCGCGGACGCGGCGAACATGTCATAGAAGCTCGTCTCCCTGGGGGTCAGACGAAATCGCACGTGGGGTCCTCGGGGTGCTGGGTTTCGGTCAGGCTGATGCTAGGCGCATCATCCGGCCACGGCTAACCGGCGTCCCTTCAGTGTCGCCCATCAGGCACAGTGATCTGCACGGGCCCCCGCCGCGATTCGCGGGGATCGGTACCCTATACCCACGAGGGGTATACCCACTCTTTCTGGACAACGGGAGGACGCGATGACGACCACCGAGGCGACGACCGCGGCGGCGGCCGAAGTCACCCCCGAGACCACCCAGCCGGCGGCCGAGCACGGCACCGGTCACGGCACGGGCCACGAGCACGGGGTGCACGGCTACCACAAGCAGAAGGACGAGCACCTGAAGCGGCTGCGCCGCATCGAGGGCCAGATCCGCGGGCTGCAGCGGATGGTCGACGAGGACGTCTACTGCATCGACATCCTCACCCAGGTCTCGGCCTCCACGAAGGCGCTGCAGTCCTTCGCCCTCCAGCTCCTGGAGGAGCACCTGCGGCACTGCGTCGCGGACGCGGCGACCAAGGGCGGCGACGAGATCGAGGCGAAGGTCGAGGAGGCCACCAAGGCCATCGCGCGGATGATGCGCACCTGATCCTGATCTAACCCTGCCCCTGACCCTGACCCTGACCCTGATCCGTACGCCGGCCCGCCGGGGCCAGTCGGCCTGGCGGTCAGCGGGCCCGGCGGTCAGCGAGTGTGGCAGTCAGCGGGCCTAGCGGTCAGCGGGCGTGGGCGCCGACGCGAAGGACCTCGTCGATACGGGCCGCGCTGAGCCGCTCCCCGTCGACGGCGGAGGCCGCGATGATCAGCTCCCCGCACAGTTCGATTTCGGCCAGGGCGACGCACTCGGGGTCGCCGGGTGCGGTCGCGATCGGGGTCATGCGTCCTTCACCTCTTCCTGCCGGCGCCGGTCTCCCAGCGTAGGGAGGGCCCCGCGAACCGCGCATGACACGACCGGACCATTTGGCGATGGCCCGCCCGCCCCGACCCCGTGGGCGCGGGCGGCTACGCCTGGATCTTCCCGGCGTAGATGTCCGCGCGGTCCGGCAGCGTCACCGAGACGCGCGCCCCGAACCCGTAGAGCAGGGTGGTCGACGCGACCGCGACCGTACGGCCCTGGTTGCTGAAGCTGAACTGGTGGCGGACCTTGCGCAGCCGCCCCTCCTCGTCCAGGTACGCGTCGAAGGGCACCGCGTCCGTGGTGAACCCTTTCGCCGCCGCGGCCAGTGCCCCGCGCACCTGCGGCGAGGCAAGCCGGGCGGCCTCCGCGATGTCGGTGGTCCCCCGGTAGTGCCGCACCTTCACGCCCGCCAGGTCGACCTCGCCGACGTACGTCACCTGGCGCGCGCCGCGCAGCAGCTCGGCGGCGGCGGCCGGGTCGGTGGCGCCGCCGGTGACCAGGTTGCCGTCGTCGAGGGTCGTGGTGTCGACCCGTACCCACTTGTCGGCGGGGACGCCGGCGCCGCGGTTCTTCATGTAGAGCGCGCCGGGGACGAGCAGCTCGGTGATGGGCCGGTGCTCGCTCTCGCCGGCGGCGTCGCTGGGGAGCATCACCTGGAGCCGGCCGGTGCGGAGCCGGAAGTCGTAGCCGCCCTCGCCGCGGATGGTGACGCGGGTGCCGCCGGTGGCCATCTCCATGGAGGTGCTGGCCTTCGACGAGCCGACGCGGACCAGTGCCTCGGCCGCGCCGCGTACGGTCAGCGCCGGGTCGCCGCCGGGCTCGGCGTCGTCACCGGGGGCGGCGCAGCCGCCGCCCAGCACCAGAGCTATCGCGACGCCCCACACCCTGCCCGAGCGTCCGTTGCCACGCATCCCCATCGCCTGCCAACCCCCAACGCCGTCCCGCGTGTCCGTCCGGATCCCGCCCGACCGGATAACGACGGTCCCGACGACCCGTCACGCACGGCGCAGTACGGTGGAGGCGTGCATCACACGGAGACCACGGAGCGCGGTTCGTTCGCGTTCGCCCGGTGCAGCTGCGGCTGGACCGGCCCGGCCCGCAGGTCACGCGACCGGGCCCGTACGGACGCGGCGGAGCACCGGGCTTCGGTGAGCGGCTAGGCGGCCGGGCACCCGGGCGGCGAGGCCGTCAGGCCGCGAGGTCGCTGTCGCCGGTGCCGAGCCGGGGCTCGGGGATGCCGATGGCCTCCGTGACGGCGTGCCCCTCGGGGGCGCGCCGGGAGCGCACCAGCCGGGCGCCGCGCGGGGAGCGGGCGACGGCGGCGACGACCGGGGTGAGCATCGCGAGCGCGGGCGGGGCGAGCAGCAGCGCGACGGCGGTGCCGAGCGCGAGGCCGCCGACGACGTCGGTGGGGTAGTGGACGCCCATGTAGACGCGGCAGAAGCCCTCGGCGAGGGCGAGTCCGATGGCGGCGAGACCCCAGCGGCGGTGCGCCATGAAGACGCCGACGGCGATGGCCATCGTCAGGGTGGCGTGGTCGCTGACGAAGGAGAAGTCGGTCTTGCCGGCGACGAGGACGTCGAGGCCCTGGTGTTCCCTGAACGGCCGGGGGCGTTCGACGAAGCCGCGGATCGGGATGTTGACGAGCAGCGCGAGGCCGGCGGCGATCGGCGCCCACACCAGCCCGGCGACGCCCGCGACGGAGTCGGCGAGGGTGCCGCGCCGGCGCAGGTGCCACCAGCAGCCGAGCACGACGAGGATCAGGCCGAGCACGATGCCGTACTCGCCGACGAACTCCGTGACGCGGTCGAACCACGGCGGGGCGGCCTTGGCCAGCCCGTTGATGTCATAGAGCAGGCTGACATCGGGGTTCATACCGTCCGATGCGAGTCCAGCCATCTGCTGCGGCCCCTTGCTGTGTGGGTGTACTGGTGGCGGTGTCCAACCCCCGTGGTCAGAGCAGTCGGATCGGGAACGATCCGCCCGAGGGGAGCGTTCCGCTCCGCACCCAAGATCACTACGACGTTATCGAAAGGTGACGCGCCGCCGCAGCCCGGGGCCACGACTTGACGCGCAGTCACTGTTGCGGCAGGTGGGTGGGCAGCGCGGCGGCACCGTCCTCGGTGACGCGGGTGGCGCCGAAGTAGTCGGGCGTGTCGATCCGGTCGAAGCGGATGACGGCGCCGGTGCGCGGCGCGTCGATCATGTAGCCGCCGCCGACGTAGATGCCGACGTGTCTGATGGCCCGTGAGTTCGTCAGGTCGTCCGAGAAGAAGACGAGGTCCCCGGGCAGCAGTTCGTCCCGACTGGGGTGCGGCCCGGCGTTGTACTGGTCGTTGGCCACGCGCGGCAGCTCGATCCCGACCGACTCGTACGCGGCCTGGGTCAGCCCCGAGCAGTCGAACCGCCCGTTCTGCGCGGCCGTTCCCGTACCGCCCCACAGATACGGCGTGCCGAGCTTCTGCTGCGCGTAGTAGATGGCGGCCGCCGCCTGCCGGGACGGCTCGACGCGGCCGACGGGCCGGGCGAAGCTCTTCTCCAGCGAGCGGATGATCCGCACGTAGTTCTGCGTCTCGCTGATCCGCGGCACGCCACCGGACCTGATGACCCGGTAGGCGCCGGCGTTGTACGCGGCGAGCATGTTGTTGGCGTTGTCGCCCGGCACGTCCTTCACATAGCCGGCCAGCTCGCAGTCGTACGAGGCCGCGGACGGGATCGCGTCCTTGGGATCCCAGATGTCCCGGTCCCCGTCCCCGTCACCGTCGATGCCGTGCCCGGCCCAGGTGCCGGGGATGAACTGGGCGATGCCCCGGGCGTCGGCGGGCGAGACGATCGTGGGGTTCCAGCCGCTCTCCTGGTACAGCTGGGCGGCGAGCAGCGCGGGGTTGAGCGCCGGACAGAGGTTCCCCCACTTCTGCACCAGCCCCTGATACGCCGCCGGCACGGCCCCCTTGGCCAGCCCCACGGTCCCGCTCCGCCCGTTTCCTGCCCCCCCGACGAGCCCGGCCGCGGCGGAGTACGTCCCGACGACGAGCAGCACGACGAACAGCAGAAAGAACCCGCCGACCCCGCCACCCAGCCACCAGGCCGCCCGCACCTTACGCACCGTCAACCACCCCTCGGCTCCTGCCAGCACGCCTGCCGAGCCTCAGTTTAGGCGGGCGACCCCGCGGTCAGGGGGTGGACGAACCGGACGGAAGAGGAGTGTCCGAGGAGCAGCAGAGCAGAGGACCTCACCGAGTCATGGCTCCGCGATCTACTTGAGCAGTTGCCGCACGGCGTGCGCGCCTGGCCGTCCCCTCGGACAGGCGCGCTGACCCGATGACGATGAGCAGGCCGATCAGGGCGCCCAGAGTGTTCAGGATGACGTCATCGATATCCACGACTCGGCCCGCATCCATCAGGAGCTGAGCCAGCTCGATCAGCACGCTCAAGGAGAACAGACCCGCCAGCACCCTTATGCCGGCCTTGGCCCTCCTGCCCTTCGCGGCATACCAGAAGATGGCCAGCGGGACGAACATCGCCGCGTTGGCGACCGAGGTCGCCAACGCCATACGCCGCTCCATGGGGTACATGCCTTCGGCACCGGGCCCGAGGATCCCGGACCCCGGAGTCAGCGAGATGTAGGTCCCGCCCGAGCCGATGGACTGGGTCGGCATGAGGGTGGCCAGGAGCACGAGCGCAAAACAGGCCAGAAAGATCCTCTTGGCCACTCTCCCGCGCCGCACCGGCGCGGACGCGACCCATCGAGTGAACGCGACCGCCACAGCAGCGGAGCCGAGCACGAACAGGGCGACGCTGAGCGGGTTAACGTAGAGAACGAGCTGCCACATCTTCTACCTGCCGTTCACGGCACCGGAACAAAGGGATGGCCGCCCGCGAAGGGGGCGGCCCGTCATGGAACCCGTTCCTCAGCAACGCCACTTCGTGACGTACCGCGCGTTGTCGTACTCCATGATGCCCCGGATGCAGCCCTCGTTTGACAGAAGAACGTACTTGGACAGCTCGGCGTAGCCGTTCTGGGTCTTCTTGTAGCCCATCCAAGTCGTCTGGGCGATCACTCCCGTCCGCTCGATCTTGATCTCGTAGCCCAGCCGCACAGTGATCTCCCCACGGGCGCCGTGGCGGATGTAGGACGTGGTGTAGGTGCCCTCGTTCGGGACAGGGCCGTCGTTACACAGGATGCCGTTGGTCAGCTCACCGCATCCCTTGGAGACAGCACTGGCGGTTGGAGCCATCACAAGGCCACCGACAAGCACGGAGAAAAGCGCCACCAAGGCGCCGAGAACGCGCTTCACAGATTCCCCCTTGAATTCGTACGTCAGGTCTCCCGGATGAAATCCGCGAGTACCGCAGCTCGCCGGGAGCAGCGTCCTCATGTCACATCGGGTGGACCCTCGTTGGGTGACATCACGCCTGGTCAGGGCGCGATCACGATCGGACCCTAGCTACACCCCGACGTACCGTCACAACCCTGGCGCGGCTTTACGTCAGGTCGACGCCCAGGGCAGCCCAACGGTCCCGCGCCCCTCGTGCACGGAGATCAGCCGGCCCTTGAGGTCGCCCAACGGGGTGAGTAGATCAGCCAGGGGTACGCACTCTCCGTACGACGGCGTCGTACGGGTACGGAACAACGCCAACGCAGCATCCCTTTTCCTCGACGGCTACACCCCTGCACCAAGGTCCCCGAGCGGTCGCCGGCGCCACGTGGACCGGCGACGAGTGGGCCCCGCAACGCCCCTGACGCCTCATCGAGCACCGCCCCAAAGGTGTCACAACGACAATCATTGCCCGGAGTCACCCCCCGTGATACACAGAGTGACCATACGCTTCTTCGCATACAAACCGGCCACACCGTCGCAGGTCAAGACGGTCAGATCGGTCAGATGTGCGGGGATCGGGTAAAGAGAGCCGTCAAGCCGTCACACGCGGGCGGTTTCATCAGCGAAGATAGGGTCGACGACCCATGCCGTTCGGCAGGGGCGACGAACTACCCAACAGGGGCGGTGAGTTACATGTACCTGGCGGCCGAGAAGGGCGACATCTCCACCATCATCGGTGGAATCGCCCCGAACTGGGGGCCTTTCGGGAGCCTGGGCGCCGAGGCCAAGGTGATGATCGAGGTCGTGATGGCCGTGGCCATCCTGCTCTGTCTCGGCATCGCCATCTGGGGTGCGGCCAAGCAGCGCATCGGCGCGACCGCGCTGCGCGACACCTTCAGCGCCGAACAGGGCAAGGGCCTGATCGTGGCCGGCCTGACCGGCGTCTTCATCATCGGGTCGCTGGGGACGCTCTTCACCATCGTGTACGGGATGGCCGTCTAACCCGTTTCTACCAACGAGGTCGCGTTCCCTGATGTCCAGTCACCACCCGGACCCGCTTCCGTACCCGCGCGTGCTTGAGAGGGCGTACCCGGCATGAGCCTCGGCGACGAGCACGACGGCCAGACCCGTACCCGCCTCCCCGAAGGCAACTACGGCGACCCCTACGCCACCCCCCGCCGCCCGGCCCGCGGCTCCCGCAGCCTGATCGCGGTGGTCGGCGTCGTGGCCCTCCTCATCGCCGCGATCGCCCTCGCCAACCGAGGCGGCAACGACACCGCGAGCGGCGGTTCCGGCACCGCCACCGGCGGCGCCGGCGCCCCGGCACGCTCGGCCGCCCCGACGGCGGCGACGGGCGTACGCCCGGTGACGGGCAAGAACGGCGAGATCCCGACGGGCTTCGCGCGGGACGAACAGGGGGCGCAGAGCGCGGCGACGAACTACGCGGTGGCGCTGGGGTCGGTGGACATGTTCCAGCGCGGGCCGCGCGAGGCCATCGTGCGGGCCATCCACGACCCGGCCGTCGCGGACGGTCTGGTGAAGCGCCTGGACGAGTCCTACTCGGCCGCGTTCCTGGCCAACGTGGGCCTCACCCCCGACGGACTCGCGCCCACGGGTCTGACGTTCGTGTCGCGCACGATCCCCGTCGGCGCGAAGGTCAAGGACTACACGAGCGACACCGCCACCGTGGAGGTGTGGTGCACCGGACTCGTGGGCCTGGCCGGCGAGGGCTCGACCAAGCCGGTGACGTCGACGTGGTTCACCATCACCGAGAAGCTCAAGTGGGTCGGCGGCGACTGGAAGATCGTCAGCTCGGAGCAGGCCGAGGGCCCCACGCCCGTCAACGGTGACAACCGGGCCTCCATGGCGGACGAGATCGCCAAGGCCGTCGAGGGATACGGAGGCTTCACCTATGCCCGCTAGCCGACGCGTCCCCCTGCGCGCCATGGCCGCCGGCGTGGTCGCGCTCCCCGCCACGCTCGTGCTGCTCGCGTCACGTGCGTACGCCGCCCCCACGCCCACGACGCCGCCCAGCGGCACGCCGTCGCCCGGCGCCCCGTCCGCAACCGTCACGCCGACACCGACGCCGAGCGCCAGCAACAACCCCTGCGACCTCATCGTGGGCCAGGCCCGCGACTACTGCGAGAACGGCCAGTCCGGCGGCGCCACCGGCACCCGTCCCCGCCTGGACGACCCCACCACCGCCCTCGACCCCCTCTCCTCCCTCGCGCACGGCTGTGCCAAGGCCGCCGCCTGGGTCGTCGACACGCTCTCCGCCGCCGTGAAGGAGACCGCCCAGGTCGACTTCACCAACCCGCAGTTCCTCGGCCGCTACGCCATCGTCTTCGCGGCCTCCGTCTTCCTCACCCTCCTCCTCTGGCTGCTCGCGGTCGCCAAGCGCGCCATCCGCGGCGTCCCGCTCACCACCGCGATCTCCGAGGCGATCGGGTTCCTCTGGCTCACCGTCCTCGCCTCCGCGTTCACGCCGCTCATCCTCTACACGGTCGTCAACGCGACCGACGCCGTCACCGAGGTCATCGCCTCCGGCACCGGCCAGCAGACCGACGTGTTCTTCGGCAGCTTCAAACAGGCGCTGGAGAAGGGCGACAGCATCGGTGGCGGGCCCATCATGCTGATCATCGTGTCGCTGGTGACCGTCCTCGCCGCCGGCGTGCTCTACCTGGAGCTCGTCCTGCGCGCCGTGCTCCTCTACGTCGGCGCCCTGCTCGGCGTGGTCGTCTATTCCGGGCTCGTCGACAAGAACATGTGGGGCCACGTGCGCCGCTGGGCCGGGATCATGATCGCGGTGATCCTCGTCAAGCCGGTGATCGTGATCGTGCTCGGGCTCGCCGGGGCGCTCTCCTCCGGCACCGGGCCCGACTCGTTCTCCGCCGTCGTCTCCGGCCTCTCGATCATCCTCCTGGCCATCTTCGCGTCGGCGATGATCTACCGCTTCGTCCCGGGCTTCGGCGACGAGATCATCGCGTCCCGCAACAACCGCCTGCACCGCGCCGGCGAGAACACCGCGGCCGCTGTCATCTCCTCGCCCGCCTCCCTCGTGTCCCAGGGCATCAAGACCCACAGCACCCGCGGCGACGGCGGCGGCTCCCAGGGCGCCCAGGCCACGGCCGCCCGCCCCGCCAACCCGCTCTCCGGCGGCGTCGCAGCCCACAGCAGCCGAGGCTCATCCGCAAGCCCCGCGGGAGCGTCGGCCACTCCCCCGCCCCGCAGCGCCGGTCCCACCGCGGGCACCCCGCACACCAGCCGTAGCAGCAACAGCAGCAAGAACACAGGAGCAGGAGGTGCAGGGCGTTGACGACCCAGTCCCAGCCGGTCTCGCCCCGCCGCACGTATCTCGTCGGCCGCGCCCGGCCGAACGCGGTCATCGGCAAGAACCGTGAGACCGGCGAGATCGCGCTCATCATCGCCGGCGCCTTCCTCGGCATGATGTGCGGACTGCTCGTCCCCGTCCTGTCCCTGCGCATCGTGCTGCTCACCGGCTTCCCGCTGCTCGCGCTCGCCGCCGTCTACGTGCCGTACAAGCACCGCACGTTCTACAAGTGGTTCGAGATCAACCGCAGTTACAAGCGGATGCTCAAGCGCGGCACCGCCTACCGCTCCGCCGCCGTCGAGGCCGGCACGCGGCTCGACGGCCGCGAGGTCGAGATCGGCCCGCCGCCCGGCATCGGCCGCGTCAGCTGGCTCTCCGCGCCCTTCGGCCCCGACGAGATCGCCGTGCTGCTGCACGCCGACCGCCGCACCGTCACCGCCGCCATCGAGATCGAGGGCCCCGGCGTCGGCCTGCGCGACTCCGAGGACCAGGAAGCCCTCGTCGACCGCTTCGGCACCCTCCTCAAGCACGTCGCCAACGGGGACGGCTTCGTCACCCGCCTCCAGATGCTCGCCCGCACCCTCCCCGCCGACCCCGACGCCCACGCCAAGGACGTCGCCCAGCGCGGCGACCACCAGGCCCCGGCCTGGCTCCAGGAGTCGTACGACCAGCTCCAGTCCATGGTGTCGACGAGCAGCGAGCAGCACCGCGCCTACCTCGTCGCGTGCATGCACTACACCCGCGAACTCGCCGCCGAGGCCAACGCCATGGCCCGCGCCGCCCGCCACGCCTCCGGCGCCCGCAAGCTCGACCGCGACGCCGGCCTCGCCGTCGTCATGGCCCGCGAGCTCACCGACATCTGCGCCCGGCTGGCGGAGGCGGACATCCGGGTACGGCAGCCCCTCGGGCAGTCGCGGCTCGCGTCCCTCGTGCACTCCATGTACGACCCGGACCACCCCATCGACCACATCCAGGCCATGACGAAACGAAACGCTTGGCCCGCCGAGCTGGACGCGATGGAGCCGACGTACCTCCAGGCCAAGACCCGCGAGTCCGCCACCCGCGCCCCCTGGTGCCACGCCACCGCCTGGATCAAGGAGTGGCCGATGACCCCGGTGGGCGTCAACTTCCTCGCCCCGCTCCTCGTCCACACCCCCGACGTCATCCGCACCGTCGCCGTCACCATGGACCTGGAACCCACCGAGGTCGCCATCGAGCGCATGCTCACCGAGAAGACCAACGACGAGGCCGAGGCGTCCCGCCAGGCCAAGATGAACCGCACCGTCGACCCCCGCGACATCGCCGCCCACGGGCGGCTCGACCAGCGGGGTGAAGATCTCGCCAGCGGCGCGGCGGGCGTCAACCTCGTCGGGTACATCACCGTATCGTCGCGCTCGCCCGAGGCCCTGGCCCGGGACAAGCGCACGATCCGGGCCTCCGCCGGAAAGTCGTATCTGAAGCTGGAGTGGTGCGACCGCGAGCACCACCGGGCCTTTGTGAACACCTTGCCGTTCGCGACCGGCATCCGCCGCTAGGGCCGAAGGGGCACAGACCGATGCGAGATCCGCTGTCCGTCCTCACCGAAGCCTTCACCGCCTTCCTCTTCGGGAAGGTGGAGACGACCCGCCTGCCCGTGCGCACCTCCACCGGGCAGGCCCAGGCCGTCTACCTGCCGACCGCCGCCCCCGGCCTCGGCGACTCCGGCGTGATCATCGGCCGCGAGGTCTACAGCGGCAAGGGGTACATCTACGACCCCTTCCAGCTGTACGGGCAGCAGCTCCCCGCCCCGCACTGGCTCGTCCTCGGCGAGTCCGGCAACGGCAAGTCGGCACTGGAGAAGACGTACGTGCTGCGCCAGCTCCGCTTCCGCGACCGCCAGGTCGTCGTCCTCGACGCCCAGGGCGAGGACGGCGTCGGCGAATGGAACCTCATCGCCCAGGAGCTGGGGATAACGCCCATCCGGCTCGACCCGATGGTCGCCAACGACGACGGCATCCGCCTCAACCCGCTCGACCCCGCGATCACCACGACGGGGCAGCTCGCCCTGCTCCGTACGATCATCGAGGTCGCCATGGGCCACGGCCTCGACGAGCGCTCCGGCTTCGCGCTCAAGGTCGCCCACGCCTACGTCAACGAGCACATCACCGACCGCCAGCCGATCCTCACCGACATCGTCGAGCAACTCCGCCACCCGGAGGCCGAGTCCGCCGAGGCCATGAACGTCGACATAGACGACGTACGGGCCTGGGGCCTCGACGTGGCGCTCGTCCTCGACCGCCTGGTCGACGGCGACCTCCGCGGCATGTTCGACGGCCCGACGACCGTCGGCATCGACCTCGACGCCCCGCTCATCGTCTTCGACCTGTCCCACATCGACCGCAACTCCATCGCCATGCCCATCCTCATGGCGATCGTCGGCGTGTGGCTGGAACACACCTGGATCCGCCCCGACCGGAAGAAGCGCATCTTCCTCGTCGAGGAGGCCTGGCACATCATCAACAGCCCCTTCGTGGCCCAGCTGTTCCAGCGCCTGCTCAAGTTCGGCCGCCGCCTCGGCCTGTCCTTCGTCGCCGTCGTCCACCACCTCTCCGACGTCGTCGACGGAGCGGCCGCGAAGGAGGCCGCGGCGATCCTCAAGATGGCCTCCACCCGCACCATCTACGCCCAGAAGGCCGACGAGGCCCGCAACACCGGCCGCGTCCTCGGCCTGCCCCGCTGGGCCGTCGAGATCATCCCGACGCTCACCCCCGGCATCGCCGTCTGGGACGTCAACGGCAACGTCCAGGTCGTCAAACACCTCATCACCGAGAAGGAACGCCCACTCGTCTACACCGACCGCGCCATGACCGAGTCCTCCGCCCCCGCCGACCCCGAACTCGAATGGGAGACGGAACAGCGGGCACTGCTCATCGAGCAGCAGATGAACGACTCCTCGCAGTCGACGGTGGCGTAAGGACATCGGCATGGAGAAAGCGGCACGGAAGGAGGGCGGCATCCCCGACGGTCTCGTCGTGGGACTGCTCGCCCTCCTGCTCGCCCTCGCGTTCCTGGTGTGGACGGCCACCGGCCTCGCCGCCCTCTTCGCGCACGGCACCTGGCCGGCCGGCGTCACCTTCACCCGCACCCCGCTCGCCCTGCGCTCCCTCATGACCGCCCCGACCGACCTGCCGACCGCCTGGCCCGACGCCGCACCGGCACAGCTCTCGGGCTACGGCCTGTTCTGGGGCCTGCTCATCGGCGAGGCGATGGTCCTCGCCGTCCTCACGGTCTTCGCCCTGGGCACCCTGGCCCGCTGGCGTGCGGTGCGGGCGAACAGAAAGGCCGGGGTGTACGGGGAGAACCGCGCCGGCCGGACGTCGGGGGCAAGGGGCGCGGCGGTACGGGACAAGGGCGCGGCCGTACGGGCCGAGGGCGGTGCCGCATGGGACAAGGGCCCCGCCGTGGGGGCCGAGGACGGCGTCGTACGGCCCGAGGACGCCGCCGTACGGCTCGAGGACGGCGTCGTACGGCCCGAGGACGGCGTTGTACGGCCCGAGGACGGCGTCGTACGGGCGCCCCTGCCAGTGGCCGCGAGCGCCGCGCCGCCCCATCCTCGTACCCCCGTGGACGAGACCCCCACGCCGGTACCGACTGCGACGCCCGCCACCCCCCGGATCGTCTACGGCCCCGCCGCCACCCGCCGCCCCGCCGCCGTACAGGCCGTCCGGGACGCCGACGGAGCCGTGCTCGTCGTGACGTCCGACCCGAGCCTCTGGGCCGAGACCAAGGACGCGCGCGGCAAGCTCGGCCCGGTCCTGCTCTACGACCCCGGGCACCTGTGCGACACGCCCGCCCGGCTGCGCTGGAGCCCCGCGGAAGGGTGCGAGGACCCGGACAGGGCGCGGGAGCGGGCGGCGGCACTGCTCGCGCCCGTACGACCGCAGGCACGGCTCGACGCGGCGACGGCGGACACCGCGGAAACGCTCCTGCGCTGCTGGCTGCACGCCGCGGCGACGGACGGCCGACCGTTCAAGCAGGTGCACCGCTGGGCCCAGGGCACCGACGCCCACGAGCCCGTACGCATCCTCCGCACCCATCCCAAGGCCGCCGCCGGCCACGCCGGCCTCCTGGAGTCGGCGCTCACCGCGCACCAGGAACGCCGAGCCGCGGCCCAGGAACTGACGGCCCGTGCGCTCGGCGCGCTCTCCTCGATCCACATCCGGGACGCCTGCACGGCAAATCGAACGGATTCGCTCACGCTCGCATCTTTCGTCGCCGAACAGGGCACGCTGTACGTGGTGGGTGAACCGATCGAGGACCCGCGCACCCACCCGGGCGCGATGCCCCTCCTCACCGCGCTCGCAGCGAGCGTGGTCGAGCACGGCCGCCGCATGGCCGCACGGTCATCCGACGGTCGGCTCGACCCACCACTGAGCCTCGTCCTCGACGACGTCGCCGCGGTCGCACCCCTCCCCGGCCTGCCCGAACTCGTCGCCGCCGGCGCGGAGCAGGGCCTGCCGACGCTCGCCCTGATGCGCTCGCAGGAGCAGGCCCGAGCCCGCTGGCCCGAGCCCCTACCGTTCGGCTAGCCCCTCCCGTTCGGCCGGCCCGTACCGTTCCGCTAGCTGCTCCGCGGCAGCACGTACTCCAGGTCGTAGCCGCTCTCGACGTCCTCCAGAAGGATCCGCCCACCCGTCGGGACGAAGCCGAAGCGCCGATAGAAGGCGGCCGCCCGGTGGTTGTCCTCGTGCACGTACAGCCGCACCCGCTCGACCGCCGGCTCCGGCAGCGCCCAGGACCACTCCACGGCCGCCCGGAACAGCGCGTCGATCACCCCGGCGCCGCGCGCCTCGGGTCGGACGTACACGCCCACCAGCTGCGTCTGGTCGACCTTCGAGGGCTCGCCGAACAGCGGCTCCGCATCCGAGGGCCGCTCCACGAGCACCGTCGTCGCGCCGATCCAGCGCCCGTCCGGAGTCTCCGCGACGAACTGGCGCACCCGCCCCGCGCCGCTCTCGGAGCCGTTCGCCGTCCGCTCCTGCCAGAAGGAGTCGGGCTGCGCGACGGCCTTCTCGTACGTCTCCACGAAGGCGAGGTGCGCGACCGGGTCCTGCAGCGCCGCGAGCCGCAGCTCGCGCACCTTCTCCCACTCGTCGGCACGGATGGTGCGAATCGAATAGTCCATGCCGCGATCTTCACCACCGCCGCACCACGGTGACAAGCAGTTTCTGACCGGCGTGGTACCTGGGTACGACGACGGCGCGAGCTCCGGCCGCCTAACGTGGCCGGGTGACGACGGAGACGGGACCGAGCCGGTACGTACGGCACCTCCTCACCCGCGTACGGGCCCTCGACGCGGCCCGCCCGTGGCTGTGGGACGCGACGGTGACCGCGACCCTGACGACCGCCGCACTCGTCGACGTGGCCGGCGGCGGCTGGCGCACCGTCGCGCGCGATCCGTCCCTGCCGCCCTGGCTGGTCCTCGCCCTCAGCCTCGCCCTCGCGCTGCCTCTCCACTGGCGGCGCCGCCGGCCGACGGCCGTCCTCGCCGTGATGACGGTCGCGGCGCTCGTCAGCGCGAGCTCGGGCGCCTTCCTCCAGGCCGACTACCTCCAGGCCGTCCCGCTGTTCCACATCGCGCTCCGCCGCCCGCCCCGCGCACTGCTCGGCGCCGCCGCGCTCCTCGCCGCGCCGGTGGTCGTGGGCACGCTCCGCTTCCCCGTCGGCACGCCGGCCGCCGACCCGCTGGTGTGGACGTACGTCCTCGCGGCTCTCCTGGGCATCACGGTCCGCTCCCGCAAGGAGGAACGCGCACAGGAGGTCCGGCTCGCGGCCGCGGCCGAACGCGCCCGGATCGCCCGCGAGATGCACGACATCATCGGCCACAACCTCTCCGTCATCACCGGCCTGGCCGACGGCGGCCGCTACGCGGCGGCGAAGAACCCCGAACGCGCCGCCCAGGCCCTCGACGCCATCGGCACCACCAGCCGGCAGGCCCTCACCGAACTCCGCCGTCTGCTGGGCACGCTGACGGCGGACCGGACTCCCCAGCCGGGGCTCGCGGAGCTGCCGTCGCTGATCGAGGGGGTACGGAAGGCGGGCCTCCCGGTCGAGACGACGCTGGAGGACTGTGGCCACACGCTGTCGGCGGGAGCGGAACTGACGGCGTACCGGGTCGTGCAGGAGGCGCTGACGAACACGCTGAAGCATGCGGGGCCCGGAGCGAAGGCGACGGTGAGGGTGAGGGTGGCGGCGGGGCCAGGGCCGGAGGGCGTGGAGGTGACGGTGACGGACACGGGAAGCGGCGCTCGATCGGTGGTCTCCGGTCGCGGCCGGGGACTGACCGGGATGCGCGAGCGCGCGGCCCTCTACGACGGCACACTCGACTGCGGCCCGCTGCCGGCCGGCACGGGCCCGGGCTGGCGGGTACGGCTCCGACTTCCGAGGGAGGACTCCCCCTCGTGACGACGGTTCTGATCGCAGACGACCAGCCGATGCAGCGCTTCGGCTTCCGCATGCTGCTCGAGAGCCAGGACGACATGACGGTCCTCGGCGAGGCCGCCCACGGCACGGAGGCCGTTCGCCTGGTCGACCGCCACCACCCGGACGTCGTCCTGATGGACATCCGCATGCCGGGCCTCGACGGCATCGAGGCCACCCGCCGCATCGTCGCCTCGGGCGCCCGTACCCGCGTCCTCATCGTCACGACCTTCGACCTCGACCAGTACGCGTACGACGGCCTGCGCGCCGGCGCGAGCGGCTTCCTGGTCAAGGACGCCCAGCCCGAGGAACTCCTCGCGGGCATCCGCGCGGTCGCGGCCGGCGACGCGGTGGTCGCCCCCAGCCTCACCCGCCGCCTCCTCGACACCTACATCCACCACCTCCCGCCGACCTCCGCCCCCAAGGAGGACGACCCCCGTCTCGCCGCCCTCACCGAGCGCGAACGCGAGATCCTCACGGTCGTCGCCCAGGGCTGGACCAACACAGAGATCGCCACCCACTTCCACCTCGCCGAATCCACGGTGAAGACCCACATCACCCGCATCCTCGCCAAAACCGGCTCCCGCGACCGCGTCCAGGCGGTCATCCTCGGCTACGACACGGGCCTGGTGGCCCCGGGTCAGTGACCGTCAGTGGTACGGATTCAGCGGTGTCGGGTCGAGATCGAAGCCGAAGGGCTCGGGGATACGGATGGTCTCCCCGAACGTGCGGCCGGCCCCGTCAGGATATTCAGAACGCAGAAAAGCCCCGCACCATACGGTGCGGGGCTTTCCCACAATGATTGTTCGGCGGCGTCCTACTCTCCCACAGGGTCCCCCCTGCAGT